>JAEUQS010000209.1 GCA_016789625.1 Acidobacteriota bacterium
CGGTCGACTCCGTGGAGGTGATCCTCGCCGAGGTCAACCCCAACATGCCCCGCACGCTCGGAGACTCGTTCCTCCACGTGGACGAGATCACGAAGCTCGTGCACGTGGACACCCCGCTCCCCGAGCTCACGGCCGAGCCCCTCGACGACGTGTTCCGCGAGATCGGCAGCCACGTGGCCGGGCTCATCGAGAACGGCGCGACGCTGCAGATGGGCATCGGGAAGATCCCCGACGCCGTGCTCGCGGCGCTCTTCGACCACCACGACCTGGGCGTCCACAGCGAGATGTTCTCCGACGGCGTCATGCGCCTCACCGAGGCGGGCGTGATCACCGGCCGCAGGAAGACCCTGCTCCCCGGCAAGATCGTCACGTCGTTCGTCATGGGCTCGCGCGCGCTCTACGACTGGGTGCACGACAACCCCCAGATCGAGATGCGCCCTTCGAGCTTCACGAACGATCCGTTCACCATCTCCCGCAACGACCACATGGTGGCCATCAACGCGGCGCTGGGCGTGGACCTCACGGGCCAGGTCGCGGCCGACACGCTGCGGGGCCGCTTCTTCTCCGGAATCGGAGGACAGGTCGACTTCATCCGCGGCGCCTCGCGGAGCCGCCACGGACGGCCGATCATCGCGCTCCCGTCCACCGCGCGCGGGGGCACCATGAGCCGCATCACCTCCATGCTCGACGAGGGCGCCGGCGTCGTCACGAGCCGCGGCGACGTGCACTACGTGGTGACCGAGTACGGCGTGGCCGACCTGTGGGGAAAGAACATCCGGCAGCGAGCGAACGCGCTCATCGCCATCGCGCATCCCGACTTCCGCGCCGAGCTCACCGGAGCCGCGGTGGCCCGGCACTACCTGTTCCTCGAGAGCGCGGTGGTCGCTTGAAGCGTGCCGTTCTCCTTGGCGCCCTGTTCGCGGGCGTTCTCGGCGCAGCCCCTCCCGAGGTCCCGATCCCGCCCGACTACCGCCTGCCCAGCGAGCTCAGGGCCTTCCGCTCCACGGTGACCTACGAGGAGGCGGTCGCCTTCTCGATGCGCCTCGCGCGGACCTCGCCCTTCATGCGGTACGACTCCTTCGGGAAATCGGGCATGGGCCGTCCTCTGCCTCTCGTGATCGTGTCCAAGGAGAAGGCCTTCACCCCCGAGGAGATGTGGAAGACCGGCAAGCCCGTGGTCCTCGTCATCAACTCGATCCACGGCGGGGAAACCGACGGCACCGACGCCTCGCTCCTCCTCTTGCGCGACCTCGCGTTCGGCAGGCACCCGGAGATCCTCGAAGGCCTCACGCTCCTCGTGGTGCCCGTCTACAACGTGGACGGCTTCTCGCGGGTCTCGAGGTGGAACCGGCCCAACCAGAACGGTCCGGTGGACGGCATGGGCTTCCGCGCCAACGCGCGCGGCCTCGACCTCAACCGCGATTACCTGAAGCTCGACGCGCCCGAGACCCGCGCGCTCGTCTCCCTGGCCGCGCGCCATCGGGCCGACCTCTTCGTCGACAACCACGTGACCGACGGCGCGGACTTCCGGGCCACCGTCACGCTCGCCTACGGCGCCGAGCCCGCCACGGCCCGGCCTCTCGCCGACTGGCTCGACAAGACCGTCCCGAAGGCCACGGCGGCGCTCCGCGAGGCGGACATCCTCACCGCGCCCTACGTCGAGTTCATCGACAATCTGGATCCGCGGAAGGGCATCGACGCGGGGCCCGGCTCGCCGCGCTACGGCACGTCCTACTTTCCGCTCCGCTCGATTCCCTCGATCCTCGTGGAGCTCCACGCGATCAAGCCGTACCCCGAGCGCGTTCGCGCGAACGAGCTCTTCCTCGCCGAGCTGCTGAAGCAGACGTCGAAGAGCGGCAAGGCGCTCCTCGCGGCCCGCGAGGAGGCCCGCAAGGCCGCCCGCGCCGCTGCCGTGGGCAGCCCGTTCACCGTGGACAGCGAGACGGACATGAGCCGCCCCGAGACGATCGATTTCCCCGCCTTCGGCTGGAAGGAGGAGGTCTCCCGGATCACGGGCCGTCCGCTCCTCCGCTGGGACCGTTCGCAGATCCTCGATCTGAAGGTGCCCTACTACCGAAGGGTGAAGGCCACGAAGACCGTTCCCCGGCCCGCCGCGTACCTCGTGCCCGCCGGCTGGAGCGGAATCGCGGAGCGGCTCGAGGCGCACGGCATCCGGTTCACGACGCTCGGCAAGGACCTCACGCTCCCCGTGGGCACGTTTCGCGCCTCGGAGCCCAAGTTCGGGGCGTCGAGCTATCAGGGCCGCGTCGGCGTGACGGCGAAGATCGTCCGCGGCAGGGAGACGCGCACGATTCCCGCGGGATCCCTGTACGTGCCGCTCGACACCGAGCTCGCGCCGGTGGCGATGCATCTCCTCGAGCCCGAGAGCCCCGACTCGCTCTTCGCCTGGGGCGAGATGTCGTCGATCTTCGAGCAGCGGGAGTACATGGACCTCCGCGTCCTCGACCCCCTCGCCGAGAAGATGCTGGCCGAGGATCCGAAGCTCGCGGCCGAATGGGAGAAGCTCCTCGCCGACGAGAAGCTCGCGAAGGACCCGCGGGCGCGGGCCCGGTTCTTCTACACGAAGACGCCCTACTGGGAGGAGACGATCGGCCTCGTCCCGACCTACACGCTCGAGAAGCCGCTCGACGCCGAGGAGCTCCTGCCCGAGCGCCTCGACGTCCCGCTCACCCCGGAGAAGCCGCCGAAGTAGTCCTCAGCCCACGCGGGCGAGGCGGCGGATCGCGAGCCCCCCGCAGACGACCGTGACGCCGGCCAGCGCCGCCGCGGCGATGCCCGGCGGGACGAACGAGAACTCCCGGACGCCCGCGAGGCCCAGCGCGAGCTGGTTCAGATGGAACGTCGGCCAGAGGACGACCCAGGGCTCGAGGGCGTTGGGCAGCGGGATGAAGAGGCCCGAGAGCCACATCATCGGGAGGAACACGAGGTTTCCGTACGCCGGTGCCGCGGAACCCGAGACGAACGCTCCCAGCGCGAGGCCGATGGCGCAGAACGGAATCGTTCCAGCCACGAGGACGGCCCAGATGATCGCGACCTGCGCGAGGGAGAGCGTGATCTTCCCCGCGAGGAGCGCGCATCCCACGACGAGGGTCAGCGCGATCGCCGCGATGCCCATCGACATGAGGACCTTCGCGACCACCGTGGATCCCGGCGGGAGCGGCTGCGCGCGCTTGAGCTTCAGCAGGTTCCCGTCGCGCTCCGTCGCCAGGATGACCCCGCTGAAGATCCCGGGCATCGCGACGGCCATCACCGAGAAGCCGGTGAAGAGATAGTTCGCGATTCCCGGTCCCAGCTTTCCGTTCCCGGCGTTTCCCGCGATGACGATGCCGAAGAAGAGGTACACGGCGAGCGGCACCGCGAGGAACGGAATGGAGAACCCGGGGGTCCGGAGCGCACCGAGCATCTCGAACTTCGCCTCGGTGAGGTAGGCGCGGAGCGTTCGTCCGAAGGGCAGCGGCTCGCGGATCCCCGCGTCGGGAAAATCGAGTGTGTTCATGCGGCCTCCCTGACGGCGCTGTCGTTGCTGGTGATTTCGGTGAACGCTTCGGCCAGGCTCGCCTGCCTCACCTCGAGCCGGCGGAGACCGGGGTCTTCGGCAAGGAGCCGGCGCACGACGCCCTCGGCATCGGACGCCATCACCTCGAGGTGGAGCCCGTCGCGGGCGGCTTCGGCGACGCCGGCCCAGCCCGCGACCTCCTCTGCCGGGAGCGCGCTCACGCAGCGGACGTGCGTCCGCGTGACGAGAGCGCGCATCTCGTCGACGCTCCCTTCGGCGAGGACCCGGCCCTTGGCCAGCA
>JAEUQS010000215.1 GCA_016789625.1 Acidobacteriota bacterium
GAGAGCTGGAACAGCGGATCGGCGGCGACGCGGCCCAGGAGGTCGTTCTGGCCGCCCACGTTCTTGAGCCGGTCGGCGGCCGCCTGCGTCAGGACCCGCAGCCTCTCGTGGAGGACCTGCCGGTCGCCGCCCTTCTTGGCAGCCGTCATCAGGATGTTCTCCGTGACGAGGAACGGCAGCTCCTCGTCGAGCCGGCGCCGCACGACGGCGGGATGCACCACGAGGCCATCCACGACGGCGTCGAGCAGCAGCAGGATCGCGTCGGCCGCCAGGAAGCTCTCGGCGAGCGCGAGCCTCCGGTTGGCCGAGTCGTCGAGCGTCCTCTCGAACCACTGCGTCGCGTGCGTCCACGAGCCGTTCTCGGCGATCGAGAGGAGCCAGCGCGAGAGCCCGTTGATGCGCTCGCACTTCATGGGGTTGCGCTTGTAGGGCATCGCCGAGGAGCCGACCTGCTTTCTCCCGAACGGCTCCTCGACCTCCTTGAGGTGCTGGAGGAGCCGCATGTCGTTCGCGAATTTCGAGGAGGTCGACGCGAGCCCACCGAGAGCGGAGAGCACCAGCGCGTCCTGTTTGCGCGTGTAGGTCTGGCCGCTGATGCGGAGGCGGTCCTTGAACCCGGCCTTCTCGGCCACGAGGACGTCCAGCATCTCGGCCTTCGCGAGGTCCCCGTCGAACAGAGCGACGAAGGATGCCTGCGTGCCCGTGGCGCCCTTGCAGCCCAGGAAGCGCAGCTCGTCGGCCCGGCGGGTGAGCTCGCGATGGTCGAGGGCGAGGTCCTGGAGCCAGAGGCATGCGCGCTTTCCCACGGTGGTGGGCTGCGCCGCCTGGAAGTGCGTGAAGCTCAGGCACGGCAGGTCGCGGTACTGGCGGGCGAAGCGCGCGAGATGCGAGATGACCCCCACGAGCCGCCGCGTGAGGAGATGCAGCGCCGACCGCTGGATGATGAGATCGGTGTTGTCGCCCACGAAGGCCGAGGTGGCCCCGAGGTGGAGGACGCCGCGGGCCTTGGGCGCGACGTCGCCGAGCGCGTGGAGGTGCGCCATGACGTCGTGCTTGGTCTCTTCCTCGTAGCGGTCGGCCGCGTCCAGCTCCTCGGCCGTGGGCTCGAGGTGCCGCCTGAGGTCCTCGAGGGCGGCGTCGGGGATGGGGAGGCCCAGCTCCTGCTGGCTCTCGGCCAGCCAGAGCCACAGGCGCCGCCAGGTGCCGAACTTCATCCGCGCCGAGAACAGAGCCGACATCTCGGCCGACGCGTAGCGGGTGGTGAGAGGGTTCTCGAACCGGTCGATCGCGGCCGCGGTGCTGGCGCCGGCGTGGGGCGTGGTGGTCATTCGTCTCCCTCGTACTCGGGCACGCGGAAGTCCTCGGGCTTGTCGCTCCCGCAGGCCCCGCAGTAGGCGGAGACGATCGCGCCCTTCTTGTCCATCTCGAACATGTAGCAGGGTGTCTCGCACTCGTTGCACACGAGGAACTCGACTTCTTCCGGGCCCGCTGTTGCGCTCATTTCGACGCCTCCTGCGACTGTACCTGACGCTGCTATTCTCGCCGAACCGGGGAATCGCGGCCGTAGCGTCCGCCCGTTCTCCTGAAAGACGCATGACTCTCTCGATTGACTCCGAGATCGGAAGGCTCCGCTCCGTCCTCGTTCACCAGCCCGGCCGCGAGATCGACCGGATGGTCCCCTCGATGATGAAGGACCTCCTGTTCGACGACATTCTGTTCGGAGCGAGGGCCCGCGAGGAGCACCGGCGCTTCCAGCAGCTCCTGCGTTTCGTGGCCGACGAGGTGCTCGAGATCCAGGACCTCCTCCAGGACGTTCTCGGGGACGAAGCAGTCCGTAGATCGGCGCTGCTCGAGATCCGGGACGCCCACGGCTTCTCGAACGAGGCCTTCGAGGCCCTCACGGCGCTCTCGCCCGAGGCGCTGGCAGCAGCGCTCATCGAGGGGCTCGAGCAGGAAGCTCCCGAGATCACAGGGTCCCACGAGTCGCTGTTCCTGCTTCCGCCGCTGCCGAACTACTTCTTTCAGCGGGATCCGGCGGCCGTCGTGGGCCAGAAGGTCATCCGGTCCTCCATGGCGACCCCGGCAAGGCTCCGCGAGCCGCTCCTCTCGGGGCTCGTCTTCCAGCACCATCCGCGCTTCGCGAGGCCCGACGGGATCTTCTGGTTCAACGAGTTCTCGGCCGACTACGCCAAGCCGGTCTCCTACGCGCGCATGCGCCCGACGCTGGAGGGCGGCGACGTGCTCGTGATGCGGCAGGACCTCCTCGCCATCGGGTACTCCGAGCGCACGGAGAAGATGACGATCGAACGGCTCTGCGAGGCGTTGAAGCGGGAAGGCTCACCCGTGCAGCGCCTCTTCGTGGTGGCGATTCCGCCCGAGCGTTCGTACATGCACCTCGACACGGTCTTCACCCGCATCTCCGAAGGCGAGTGCCTCTGCTATGGCCCGATGATCCTGCCCGGGGGAGCGGAGGAGGGGGACGTCTACGAAGCCGATCTCACGGGGCGGGAGATCACGTGGACGACCCAGCCCGATCTGCTGACCGCCCTGCGGGGACAGAAGATCGACCTCGAGCCGGTGCTCTGCGGCGGCAAGGATCCGATCCACCAGCAGCGGGAGCAGTGGACCGACGGCGCCAACGCGTTCGCCCTCGCGCCCGGAGTGATCCTCTGCTACGACCGC
>JAEUQS010000227.1 GCA_016789625.1 Acidobacteriota bacterium
GCGGATTCCAGCGTCTCGCGGCTTCCGCCCGCGACCTCCGACAGCACGGCCACGAGGCGGTGGCTCTCGGCCGTCTGCTGGTTCACGGCGTCCTCGATGTCGTGGAGAAGCGAGAGCGAGCGCTCCGCGGCGACGGCGATCTGCGAGGCCGCGCCCTTCTGCTCGTGCACCGTGCGCTCCACGAATCCGGCCATCTCGGTCAGCCGCAGCACGACGTCGCGGATGCGCTCGGCCTCGCGGTTGTTGCGGCGGGCCTCCTCGAGGAGAGCCTCGAGCCCGCGCGACACGTCGCCGAGCGACGACGCCGTGGTCGCGACCGCGGCCTCCTGCTCGTGCGTGACCTCGCGGATCGCCGAGACCGCGCCCTCGGCGCGGCGCGCGCCCTGCGCGATCTCGAGGAACGCCCGCTCGGCCTCCTCGGTGCTCCGCACACCCGCCTGAACGAGACGCGTCTCCTCCTCGGCCGCCGAGGAGGCCGAGTCCACCTCGTCGCGCATCGTCTCGATGAGGCCCGCGATGCCGCGCGCGCCGTCGGCCGTGCGCTCGGCGAGCTTGCGGATCTCGGCCGCGACCACGGCAAAGCCCCGGCCGTGCTCCCCGGCGCGGCTCGCGAGGAGCGACGCGTTGAGCGCGAGGAGGTTCGTCTGGCGGGCGATCTCCTCGATGACCTCCACGATGCGGCCTGCCTCCACCGAACGCGCGGTGACGCGCGCCACGGCGTCGCGCACGGAGAGGGCCGAGCCCTGGATCGCCGAGACCTTGGCCTTCACGTCGCGCACCACGGCCCCGCCGCGTGCCGCGTCGTCGGTGACGCGCGTGGCTTCGCGGCTCGCCTCGATGGCCGAGCCCGCCACCTTGGAAACGGCCTCGGCGTTCAGCTTCGCGAACGTCGCCAGCTCCTCGGCCTTGCGCGACAGCTCCTGCAGAGTCGCGTCGAGAACGTGCGCCCCTTCGGCGAGCGACGAGGACGTCCCGGCACCGTCGGAAGAGAGGCGCTGCAGCTCCTCCGAGCGCGCGAAGACCTCGGTCATCGACGCGTCGAGCTCCGCCACGGCCGCGGCCGTTTCCTCGGCGCCGGAGGCCACGGTGCCCACGCTCTCGGCGATGGACCGGTTCGCGGTGTCGAACGACGAAACGGCCACGCCCGCCGCGTCGATGCGCGTGAGCGCCACGGTCGCGCGCTCCCGCGTGCGGGCCGAAGCGCCGCGGAGGACGCCGATCTGCTCGTGGAGCATGTCCTGCTCGCGCCGCACGGAGCCCAGGAGGCGCGCGGAAGACCCGGCAACCGCGTTCAGCAGCCGGCCCACCGCTCCGGCCACGCCCTCGGCCTCCGGCGCGCGGGCTGCCAGATCGCCCTCGGCCATGCGGCGCGCGGCGTCGAGCGTGCGGCTCATGCCCGCGAGCGGCCGGAGCGACCACAGGGCGACGAGCGCTCCCGCGAGAACGCCTCCGAGCAGCGCCGCGCCGACACCCCGCTCGAACGCCGGCAGAAGGAGCGGAGCAGGCGCGGAGCTGAGGTCGGGCCACAGGGCCACGCAGGTTGCGAGGAGGCCCCCGGCGAAGGCGATTCCGCCGGCGAGGATGGCCGTCCTCGCGACGAGGCGTTCGGGCTCGTCCCTCAGGGCCACGCCGTGAGTGTACGCTCCCGGAAACCGGATCCCGGCCCTTGCGTAATCCGTAGGAGCCGGTCCTCGGCTCCCTGTCTTTTTTCCGCCCACCCGACTCGTTCCCGAGTCACTCATTGTTCAGGAGGTCCATTTGCACCGAGCTCGTACCGCTCTTTCGATCTCTCTTCTTTCCATGTCCTTCGCGGCCACCGCCGTGAATGCCGAAACGCCGGGCGCGGCGCCCGCGAAGGCCTCCGAGCGGGCCAAGCCGGCTCCGGCGCCGAAGAACCTCGAGGTGTCGGCCATCGACGCCGGTACGAAGTCGTGCGACGACTTCTACCAGTACGCCACGGGAACCTGGCTGAAGAACAACCCGATCCCGTCGGACAAGTCCCGCTGGGGCGCGTTCGAGGAGCTGGCCGACCGCAACCGCGCGACGCTGAAGGGCATCCTCGAGGAGACCGCCGCGAAGAAGGACTGGCCCAAGGGCTCGAACAAGCAGAAGGTCGGTGACTTCTACGCGATCGGCATGGACGAGGCCGCCATCGAGAAGGCGGGCCTCACGCCGCTCGAGCCCTGGTTCGCCAGGATCGACGCGCTGAAGTCGAAGGCCGACCTCCCGAAGCTCCTCGCGGCGATCCACGAGGCCGGGCTCCCCGCGGGCTTCGGCGCGTTCATCGCGCAGGACCAGAAAGAGAGCACGCGTTACACGGTGCTCCTCAACCAGGGCGGCCTCGGCCTCCCCGACCGCGACTACTACACCAAGGACGACGCCAAGTCGAAGGAGATCAAGGAGAAGTACGTCGCGCACGTGACGCGCGTCTTCGAGCTCGCCGGGGCCACGAAAGACGAGGCGACGGCCAAGGCGCAGGTGGTGATCGGCTTCGAGACGCGGCTCGCGCAGGCGGCGAACACGCGCGTCGAGAACCGGGATCCCGACAAGACCTACAACAAGCGCACGCTCGCCCAGGTGGCGACGGAGTTCCCCGGCTTCGACTTCGCGACGTATCTCAAGGCGATGGGCGTGCCGGCCGCGCACCAGGACGTCATCGTCCGCCAGCCGAAGTTCTTCACCGAGTTCGGCATCGTGGCGAACGGCACCTCGGTCGAGGAGTGGAAGACCTACCTGAAGTGGCACGCGCTCCGCGGCGCCGCGGCCTTCCTGCCCAAGGCGTTCGACGAAGAGTCCTTCGCGTTCTACGGCAAGACGCTCCAGGGCGTGCCCGAGCGGGAGGAGCGCTGGAAGCGCGTGCTCGCCGCGACTGACGGAGCCGTGGGCGAGGCCCTCGGCCAGCTCTACGTGGAGAAGGCGTTCAGCCCCAAGTCCAAGGAGCGCATGAAGGTCCTCATCGAGAACCTCCGCGCGGCGCTCAAGGTGCGCATCGAGGGTCTCCCCTGGATGGGCGACGAAACGAAGAAGAAGGCGCTCGAGAAGCTCGCCGCCTTCAACGTGAAGATCGGCTACCCCGACAAGTGGAAGGACTATTCCAAGCTCACCATCTCGCGTAAGTCGTACTTCGACAACGTGATCGCGGCGAACAAGTGGGAGACCGCCCAGGACATCGCCAAGCTCGGCAAGCCCATCGACCGCACCGAGTGGCAGATGACGCCGCCCACGGTGAACGCGTACTACAGCCCCACGATGAACGAGATCGTCTTCCCGGCCGGCATCCTGCAGCCGCCGTTCTTCTACGCCGAGGCCGACGACGCCGTGAACTACGGCGCGATCGGCGTCGTCATCGGACACGAGATGACGCACGGCTTCGACGACCAGGGCTCGAAATACGACGCCAGGGGCAACCTCCAGAACTGGTGGACCGACGCGGACCGCAAGGCCTACGACGAGCGCACGGCGCTCATGGTGAAGCAGTTCGAAGGCTACAAGCCGCTGGCCGACCAGGCCATCAACGGCAAGCTCACGCTGGGCGAGAACATCGCCGATCTGGGAGGCCTGAAGATCGCGTACGCCGCGCTCCAGAAGGCCATCGGCGTGGATCCGAAGGCCGGGAAGGCCGTGGAGGGCTTCACGCCCGCGCAGCGCTTCTTCCTCTCGTACGCCACGGTGTGGCGGAACAACATCCGCGACGAGGCGCTCCGCGTGCGCCTCAACACCGACCCGCACAGCCCCGGCAAGTACCGCACGCTCGGGCCGCTCTCGAACCTCCCCGAGTTCCACGACGCCTTCTCGTGCCCCGACGGCAGCCCGATGAAGCGCGCCGAGGCGGACCGCCCGGTCATCTGGTAAAGGTCACTCCCTCGCATTGATGCAGATGGGGGGCTACGGCCCCCCTTTCCTTTCCCTTACCATCCGGTGATGACAGGTCCTTCGCGCCAGCGCTTCCTCGACGCCGCCTTCGCCCGCCCCGTGGACGTGCCGCCCGTGTGGCTCATGCGGCAGGCGGGTCGCTACCTTCCCGAATACCGCGAGGTGCGCAAGCGCTTCGCGTTCCTCGACCTCTGCGCGAACGTGGACGGAGCGGTCGAGGTCTCGATGCAGCCGTTCGACCGCTTCGGCATGGACGGCGTGATCCTCTTTTCCGACATCCTCATCCCGCTGCCGCCCATGGGCATCGAGGTGAAGCTGGACGAGGGCGGCCCGAAGCTGCCCGATCCCGTGCGCACGGCCGAGCGCGTGCTCTCGCTGCGGAGCTTCGACCCCTCGGTGGAGACGCGGTTCGTGATGGACATCCACCGCGCGCTCAAGAAGGCGGTCGCGGGCCGCGCCGCCACGATCGGCTTCTGCGGGGCCCCGTGGACGCTCGCGACCTATGCCATCGAGGGCGGCTCGTCGAAGAGCTTCGTGAACACGAAGACGATGATGCACAGGGAGCCCGCGCTGTTCGAGCAGCTCCTCGGCAAGCTGGCCGACGTGTGCGGCCACTACCTCGCCGCGCAGATCGAGGCCGGCGCCGACGTGGTGCAGATCTTCGACTCGTGGGCCGGTGAGCTCTCCTACGAAGACTACGAGCGCTTCATCCGCCCCGCGAACGAGCGGCTCCTCGCGAAGCTCCCGAAGCGCGGCGAGGTTCCGCGCATCTTCTTCGCGTCGGGCTCGTCGCACCTCATCGAGTCGTTCGGGCGCCTGCCCGTCGACGTCGTCTCCGTGGACTGGAAGCTCCCGCTCTCCGAGGCCCGGCGCCGCATCCCGATGCGCGCGCTCCAGGGCAACGTAGACCCCGGCATCCTGCTGGGACCGGTGGGCGGCGTGACGGAAGCCGTCCGGGCCGCGAAGCTCGACGCGGGCCCCGGAGGCCACATCGTGAACCTCGGCCACGGCATCCTGCCGCCCACGCCGCCCGAGAGCGTCGCGGCGTTCGTGGCCGCGGCGCGCGAGGCGTAGGAACGAGCGAACCGATCGCCTGATCAAGGTGCATCCGGGCCAACGTGGCCGCGGCGCGCTAACCTTCCATCCGATGGTCGCAATCCCCATCCGCCTCCGTGGCGAAACGCTCCCCGTCACCACGGAGCTCCTCGATCGCTACAACGTGCAGGGGCCCCGCTACACCTCCTACCCCACGGCCCCCGAGTGGACCGAGGACGTCGGGCCGGCCGAGTACCGCGCAGCGGCCGAGCGCGCGAACGCCTCGGGCGCGCCCGTCTCGCTCTACGTGCACCTGCCGTTCTGCGACGAGCAGTGCTGGTTCTGCGGGTGCTTCATGAAGGTCGTGCCCAAGCCCGAGCGGAAGGGCGAGGGGCGCGAGGAGATCGCCGGCTACCTGGGCGACGTGCACCGGGAGATCGACCGGCTCGCGGGCGAGGTCGATCGCGGCCGCCCCGTCGTGCAGGCGCACTGGGGCGGCGGCACGCCCACGTACCTCACGCCCTCCCAGGCGGGCGAGCTCGCGCAGCATCTCTTCAGCGCGTTCACGCTCGCACCCGGCGCCGAGGTCTCCGTGGAGGTCGATCCCCGCGTCACGACGCCCGCGCACCTCGAAACGCTGTTCAAGGCCGGGTTCAACCGGGTGTCGATGGGGGTGCAGGACTTCGATCCCACCGTGCAGGAGCTCGTGAACCGCATCCAGCCGTTCGAGATGACCCGCGATCTCGTGACGGCGGCGCGCAGCATCGGCTACGAGTCCGTGAACCTCGACCTCATCTACGGCCTGCCCGGCCAGCGCCTCGAAGGGTTCGAGGAGTCGATCCAGAAGATCCTCTCCCTCCGGCCCGACCGGCTCGCGCTCTACTCCTACGCGCACGTGCCCTGGCTCAAGCGGCCGCAGCGCGTCCTCGCGGCGCACCTCCCCGAGGGCACCGAGAAGTTCCGCATCTTCGTGGCGGGCATCGAGCGGTTCGTGGAAGCCGGCTACGAGTACATCGGCATGGACCACTTCGCGCTCCCCCACGACGAGATCGTCACGGCCCAGAAGAACCGCACGCTCACGCGCAACTTCCAGGGCTATTCCACGCACGGAGGCTGCGACCTGTACGGCCTCGGCGTCTCGGCCATCGGCCAGGTCCACGACACGTACGTCCAGAACACGAAGGACTACGGCGCGTATCACCGTGCCGCGGCCGAGGGCGTGACGTCCACCGTTCGCGGACGCCGCCTCACCCAGGACGACGTGCTCCGTCGCGCCGTGATCACGAAGCTCCTCTGCCACACCGTGCTCGTGCCCGCGGAGATCGAGAAGGAGTTCTCTCTCGCGTCCTTCGACGAGACGTTCGCGAGCGCGATCGCCGCGCTGCCGGCCTTCGAGGCCGACGGCTTCGTCACGCGCGAGAACGGCGAGATCCGCGTGACGGCGCTCGGCCGTATTTTCATCCGCAACGTGGCCATGCTCTTCGACGCCTACCTCTCGCAGAAGGCGCCGGACGCGCCGAAGATCTTCTCGAGGACGCTCTGATGGCGGTGCCGGAAGGGAAGCTGGGCGTTCTCCTCATCCAGCTCGGCGGCCCGCAGAAGCGCGAGGACCTCAAGCCCTTCCTCTACGAGCTCTTCGCCGACCCCGAGATCCTCGGCATCCCGTTCGCGCCCGCGCGGAAGGCGGTCGCGTGGTTCATCGCCACGACGCGCGCGCCCAAGAGCGCCGAGACGTACGAGAAGATCGGCTGGTCGCCCATTCGCTGCTGGACGGAGAAGCAGGCCATGCTCCTCGAGGAGCGCCTCGCGAAGGACGGCCTCGAGGCCATCGTGAAGCCCAGCATGACGTGCTCGCGCCCGTTCGTGAGGGAGGCGCTCAAGGAGCTGAAGAACGCGGGAGTCACGCGGCTCCTCGCGCTGCCGCTCTACCCGCAGTACTCGGTCACCACCACGCGCAGCTCCTTCTCGAAGGTCACGGAGGACCTCGCGCACCTGAAGTGGAAACCCGAGCGGCTGGACGCGCCCGGCTCCTGGTTCGAGGACCCGAGCTTCATCGCCGCGCACGTAAAGACCATCGAGGCGGCGGCCCGCACCCTGCCCGACCAGGACCCTTCGAAGACGGTTCTCCTCTACTCCGCGCACAGCCTTCCCGTCGCGACCGTGGAGAAGAAGAAGGACCCGTATCCCGAGCACATCGAGGCCACCGCGGCCGCCATCGACGCAGCGCTGGGAAACCGATATCGCTCGCGGCTCGCGTACCAGTCGAAGGTGGGGCCCATGGCCTGGCTCGGCCCCGCCACGCAGAACGTCATCGCCGAGCTCGCGGCCGAGGGCGTGAAGCAGGTCGTCGTCGCCCCCATCGCGTTCGTTTCGGACCACGTCGAGACGCTCTACGAGATCAGCATGCTTTTCGCCGACGACGCCCGCGCGCGCGGCATCACGCATTTCGTGCCCGCGGCCGGCCTGAACGACTCGCCCCTCTTCATCGACGCGCTCCGCAACGTCGTGGTCGAGACGCTCGCTCGCGCGTCCAAGC
>JAEUQS010000231.1 GCA_016789625.1 Acidobacteriota bacterium
TCGCGATGCTGTTCGTCTTCCGGTATCACCTCGTCGTCTCGCTCGTCGCGGGGCTTCTCGTGTACTCGCTGCTCCACCGCATCGCGCGCTTCTTTCGCGGCGGAAGGACCCACGGGATCCGGAAGCTCCTCGCGGTGACGCTCCTCGTGCTCGTGCTCGCGGGCTTCGCCAAGGGGCGCCTCGGCGAGCTGCCCGCCGTGTTCGCGAGGATGGCCGACATCGTCGACCAGCTGAACGACCGGCTCCTCGCCTGGGGCATCTATGTGTCGTCGCTGGATTCCATCGACGGCGACGTGCTGCGCGAGCGGGTCTCGGCCTGGCTGCGCGAGCACGCAGCGGAGCTCGGCAAGGCCGGCGGCGAGGTGGGCCGGCTCGTGCTCCACGCGGTGATGGGGATCGCGGTGGGCGTTCTCGTGTTCTTCCGGAGCCCGGTCGAGAAGGTGGGCCCGTTCGCGCTGGCCCTCGCCGAGCGGCTGCGCCGCCTCACCGCGGCGTTCGAGGCCGTCGTGTTCGCGCAGGTCGAGATCTCGGCGCTCAACACCGCGCTGACCGCGGTGTACCTGGTGGGGATCCTCCCGGCCACGGGCAACCATATGCCGTTCGCGGGAACGCTGGTCGCCGTGACGTTCGTCGCCGGGCTCATCCCCGTGGTCGGAAACCTCATCTCCAACACCGTCATCGTGCTCATCTCGCTCTCGGTCTCGCCCTGGGTCGCGATCGGCTCGCTGACGTTCCTCGTGGTGATCCACAAGCTCGAGTACTTCGTGAACGCGAAGATCGTGGGCAAACGCATCGACGCGCAGGCCTGGGAGATCCTCCTCGCGATTCTCACCATGGAGGTCGCGTTCGGCGTCGCGGGCGTCGTCCTCGCGCCGGTGATCTACGCGTACGTGAAGACGGAGCTACGGGACCAGGGTCTCGTCTGAGCTGACCTCGACGGTGTCGACCTCGACGGTGTCGACCTCGACGGTGTCGACCTCGACGCTCACCTCGAGTGTCTCGGGCCCGCCGCCGACGAAGATCGTGCCCGAGGTCGGCGTCGCGTCCACGTAGTTCCGCCCCACGGCGACCCGGACGTGATCGGTCCGCGTGAGGACGCCGTTCGTGGGGTCGAAGCCCTTCCAGCCCACCTCCGGCAGGTACACCTGGGCCCAGGCGTGCGAGGCCTCGGCCTGCGCGCGGTTCTCGTGCTTCGGGCCCGTGTACAGGTACCCGCACACGTAGCGCGCCGGCACGCCCAGGAGCCGGGCCATGCAGATGAAGAGGTTCGTGAAGTCCTGGCAGACGCCGCGGCGGTTCGCGTAGACCTCGAACGGTGTCGTGAGCACGGTCGTCGCGCCCTGCCGGTACTCGTAGTCGCGGTGGATCGACGCGTTCATGTCGAGGAGCGTCTGAAGGAGATCCGAATCGTTCCGCTTCACGAAGCTCATCGCGTAGTCGACGAGCTCGATGAGCTCGCTCTCGGGCAGCTCCGGAGGCAGCAGGAACGGCTGGAGGATCTGGCGTTGCCAGGGCATCCACACGAGCGGAATCGTCGAGCGGGCACGGAGCGGACGGAACGCCAGCGGATCCGTATCGAGGGGTGTCACCACGGAGCGCGCCTCGATGGCCAGCTCGCTGTAGGGCGTCTCGAGCTGCAGCCGCCGCGCGCGGTTTCCGAACACGTCCTCGTATTCGCGCTGGCGGCCGTCGACGAGCGGACGGCCGTCGAGCGTGACCGACAGCTCGTGCGAGACGAGCGTCTGGAGGTGGTCGTGGACGGGCACGAGCCGCAAGAGGTGCGCGCTCCGCTCCACGGGCTTCTCGTAGCGGTAGACCGTGCGGTGCGCCACGCGGAACGTGCGCACTTCCGCCACGGCCGCGTGCGGCGCGGGCGATGGAACGGGAGGCGGGCCGCTGGTGAAGACCGTGGCCGAGGGACCGGCCTCCGCGCGCACCGTGCCCTGCCGGAGGATGAGGAGGTGCCCGGGCGCGAGCTGCGTCCACGGTCTCACGTGCCGCTCGTCGACTCCCGACACGACCAGCGGGTTCGAGGAGACGAGGATTCCGCGCCGGCTCTTCACGCCGCGGCGCGTGAGGTCGACGCCGAGGTCGTCGTCGGCCAGCGTCACGCTCTGGTAGGGCGGCACGAGCTCCCACGTGAACACGCTGCCGTTGCCGTCCTTGTCGGCGTACACCGCGAGGTCGACGCCGTCCGAGAGCATCACCGTCATCGAGCCCTGTCCGTCCAGCTCCTCGAACCAGGAGCGCAGCTCGTTCGGATCGGCGTCGGCGAGGCTCTGCCAGCCCTTGCGGGAGAACCGGTCGAGAAGCTCGCAGAAGAGGGCCTCGGTGTCGGTCGTGCCCACGGGGCTGAACGGCGACCCGGCACGAAGCTCGAGCCTCTCGTCGAGGCTCCCCGCGTGCGCGATGAGCCAGTCGCGCCCGCCCCAGCTCCGGGTGAAGGGCTGCGTGTTGGCCTCGTTCACGGCGCCCCACAGGGCCACGCGGATGTGGAGGAGGAAGAGGGACGACTCGAGCCGGTCCCAGGCCCGAACGATCTCGCTGCGCACGCTGCCCTGGGGCGGCGCGGGCTCCTTGAGCACGCTCGCGGCGAGGCCGCCACCGGGGTACGCGCCGAGGCCCCAGCCATCGGGAGGACGGTCTCCGCGCCGGAGGCAATGGAGGTCGAACGACGGGGCGAGCTCGCCCTCGAACGACATGCCGAGGAACTTCGGCATCTACTGGCTGGACTCCTGCGAGGCGGCGGGCTGAGCGCCCAGCATCTCTCTCGCCAGCGCGTTGCAGATGGCGGCGGTTTCGTCCACGACGCGCGTCAGGACGCCGTGGAAGTCCTGAGGTAAGAGAGAGCGCGCGCCCCCGGCCAACCAGGCGTCGAGCGCGCGAAGCCGTTCGTACGTCTCCTGACCCGGCAGTTCCTGCTCCCCGGGGGGACGGATCTCGACGAAGCGCGACAGGGCGCCGCGCACGCCGTAGACCACGGACTTGGGAAACCGCCCTTCGAAGATGAGGAAGGCCGCGACGGCGTCGCCGGTGACCTTGCCCTGGTGGACCTTGATGAACGGCTCGAAGCCCGAGCAGGCTCTGAGGAGCGACAGCCACAGCGCCGTCTCCACCACCTGGTCTGATTTCTCTATGAGCGAGAGCGCGTGATGGTGGACGTCGACCACGCGGGCCGTCTGCGAGACGCGCTCGAGGAGCACGCCGAGCCACATGAAGTTCACGGGCTCGTCGTGCAGCATCGTGGAGCGGCGATAGCCCGCGGCGAGCTGACAGGCCTGGCGCACCTTGCGGTAGAAGCCGTAGCGCTCGTGCTGGTACTCGGCCCGCGCGAGCGGGCTCGCGAACCAGAGGTGCAGCTCGTTCACGGTCTCCCACAGCTCGCTCGAGATGACCTCGCGAATGGAGCGCGCGTTCTCACGGGCCGCCGACACGCAGTTGGCGATGGACGAGAAGTTCCGCTCGTCCCAGGTCATGTGGTGCTGCACGGCCTCGCCGTCGTCGGCTCCCTTTTCGCCGTAACGCGAGGTGAAATCCGCCTCCTCGCCGGTCGCGATCAGCACGGGCAGCCAGCACTGGCGCGGCGTGAGACCGGCGTCGAGCGACATGTAGTGGCGCGTCACGAAGAGGAGCCGGGCCGTGGCCTCGGCCCTTTCGAGATAGCGGCCCATCCAAAAGCAGTGGTCGGCCACGCGCGAGATCACACGGCCTCCTGCTGGACCCACGTGTCCTTGGAGCCGCCGCCTTGCGACGAGTTGACGACGTACGAGCCCGCGACCAGCGCGACGCGCGTGAGGCCGCCGGGCAGCACCCACGGACCCGAGGGGCCGGTGAGCACGTACGGCCGGAGGTCCACGCGACGGGGCGCAACGCTGCGGGTCGCCGGGTCCCACGTGGGACACGTCGACAGCTCGATGCGCGGCTGCGCGATGTACTTCCTCGGATCGGCCTCGATGCGGGCGCGGAACTCCGCGCGCTCCTCGGGCGTGGACTGCGGGCCCATGAGCATGCCGTAGCCGCCCGACTCGTCCACGGCCTTCACCACGAGCTCGGAAAGGTGATCGAGCACGTACGCGCGGTCGTTCTCCCGCGTGCAGACGTACGTGGGCACCTGGGCGAGGAGCGGCTCCTCGCTCAGGTAGAAGCGGATCATGTCGGGCACGAACGGGTAGATCGCCTTGTCGTCGGCGACCCCGTTGCCGGGCGCGTTCGCGAGCGTCACGTTGCGCTTCGCCCAGGCCCGCATGAGGCCGGGGACGCCGAGGAGGCTGTCCTTGCGGAAGACCTCGGGGTCGAGGAAGGCCTCGTCGGTGCGGCGGTAGATCACGGCCACGCGCCGGGGTCCGCGCGTCGTCTTCACGAACACGATATCGCCTTCCACGAAGAGGTCGGGCGCCTCCACGAGCTCGATGCCCATGGTGCGCGCCAGGAAGCTGTGCTCGAAGTAGGCCGAGTTGTACGGCCCGGGCGTGAGGAGCACCACGGTCGACTCGCCGGGATCGCGGGGGGATACGGCCCGGAGCGTCTCGGCGAGCTTCGCGGGGTAGTGATCCACGCGGCGCACCTTCGCGAGGTCGAAGAGCTGGGGCAATACGCGCTTGGAGACGAGCCGGTTCTCGATGACGTAGGAAACGCCCGACGGCGTGCGAACGTTGTCCTCCAGCACCCGGAAGGTCCCCTGCGCGTCGCGGATGAGGTCGATGCCCGACACGTGGACGCGCACGCCGCCCGCGGGCACGATGCCCACGAGACCCGGGAGGAAGTGCTTCGCGCCGAGCACGAGCTCGCGGGGCACGACGCCCTCTTCGAGGATGCGCTGTGCGCCGTAGACGTCGTCGAGGAAGAGGTCGATCGCGGTGACGCGCTGCGCGATGCCGCGCTCGAGGAGCTTCCAGTCGGCCGCCGCGACGATGCGCGGCACGAGGTCGAACGGAAAGATCTTCTCGGTGCCGCGGGAGTCGGCGTAGACCGAGAACGTCACGCCCTGGTTGAGGAGCGAGAGCTCGGCGAGCGCCTGGCTCCGCGCGAACTGCTCCGCGTCCGTCGCGCCGAGGCCGTGGATCACGGC
>JAEUQS010000246.1 GCA_016789625.1 Acidobacteriota bacterium
TGTCCGGGCTCGAGAGCGGGGATTCCGTTCTCCTCGGCGCGAACTTCCTCGTCGATTCCGAGTCGCGCCTCAAGTCCGCCATCAACGCCATGACGGCCACGACCTCGGCGCCCGCCGCCTCGCCGGCCGCGGGTCACGCGCACTGAAGGGATCCGCGATGCACGCCTCACCTCCGGATCAGAACGGCCTCATCGCACGCGTCATCCGCTTCTCGGCCGAGAACAAATACCTCGTCGTCTTCCTCTATGCCGTCGCGATCCTCCTGTCGCTCGGCGTCATCAAGACGATTCCGCTCGACGCGATCCCCGACCTCTCCGACACGCAGGTGATCATCTATTCGCGCTGGGACAGGAGCCCCGACATCCTCGAGGACCAGGTGACCTACCCCATCGTCACCTCCCTCCTCGGCGCGCCGAAGGTGAAGACGATCCGGGGCTTCTCCGATTTCGGCTTTTCCTACGTCTACGTGATCTTCGAGGACGGCACGGACCTGTACTGGGCCCGCTCGCGGGTGCTCGAGTACCTCTCCAAGATCCAGGGCCGGCTGCCCGAGGGCGTCACGGCCGAGCTCGGGCCCGATGCCTCCAGCGTCGGCTGGGTCTTCCAGTACGCGCTCGTCGACAAGTCGGGCAGGAACGCGACCGACGAGATCCGCTCGTATCAGGATTGGTTTCTCCGCTACGCGATCCAGTCGGTTCCCGGTGTCGCCGAGGTCGCGACCGTGGGCGGCTCGCAGCGCCAGTACCAGGTGACCGTCGCGCCCAACACGCTCGCGGCCTACGGCCTCGGCATCGAGCAGGTCAGCGAGGCGATCCGCAAGAGCAACGAGGAGATCGGCGGGCGCCTCGTCGAGCTCTCGGGCCGCGAGTACATGGTGCGCGGACGCGGGTACCTCAAGAGCGCGGCCGACATCGAGAAGATCGTCGTCAAGACGAACGAACGCGGCACACCCGTCACGGTGAAGGACATCGGCCGCGTGTCCCTGGGCCCCGAGATCCGGCGCGGCGTCGCGGACCTCGACGGCCAGGGCGACGTCGTGGGCGGCATCGTGGTCATGCGAAGCGGCGAGAACGCGCTCAACGTGATCGAGCGCGTGAAGCGGAAGCTCGCGGACATCGAGCCCTCGCTCCCCAAGGGCGTGAAGATCGTGACGACCTACGACCGCTCGGACCTCATCGAGCGCTCCGTCGCGACGCTGAAGACGAAGCTCATCGAGGAGATCCTCATCGTCTCGCTGGTGATCCTCATCTTCCTCTGGCATGCGCCCAGCGCGGTCGTGCCGATCGTCACCATTCCCATCTCGGTGATCCTCGCGTTCATCCCCTTCCAGCTCCTCGGGCTGAACATCAACATCATGTCGCTCGGCGGCATCGCGATCTCGATCGGCATCCTCGTGGACGGAGCGATCGTGGAGGTCGAGAACGCGTACAAGAAGCTCCAGCTCTGGGAGGAGGGCGGCCGCAAGGGCGACTTCCACAAGGTGCGCCTCGAGGCGCTCATGGAGGTCGGCCCGTCGGTCTTCTTCTCGCTCCTCGTGATCGCCGTGGCATTCCTCCCGGTCTTCACGCTCATCGACCAGGAGGGCCGCCTCTTCAAGCCTCTGGCGTACTCCAAGACCCTGGCGATGGCGCTTGCGGCGCTCCTCGCCATCACGCTCGACCCCGCGATCCGCATGATGTTCGCGCGGATGGATCCGTTCACGTTCCGTCCGAGGTGGCTCTCCTGGATCGCCACCAAGCTCGCGGTGGGCACGTACTACCCGGAAGAGAAGCACCCGATCAGCAGGCTGATCCACCGCATCTACGAACCGCCGTGCCGCGCCGTGCTGCGCCACCCGAAGACGACGATCGCCGCGGCCGTCCTCGCCATGGCAGCCACGGTTCCGGTCGCCTTGAAGCTGGGCTCGGAGTTCATGCCCTCGCTGTACGAAGGGTCGATCCTCTACATGCCCACGACGCTGCCCGGAATCTCCGTCACCGAGGCCGAGCGCCTGCTGCAGACACAGGACAACGTGCTGCGCTCGTTCCCCGAGGTCGAGCGGGTCTTCGGCAAGGCCGGCCGCG
Organism: Acidobacteriota bacterium; assembly: GCA_016789625.1. Classification (GTDB taxonomy): domain Bacteria; phylum Acidobacteriota; class Thermoanaerobaculia; order UBA5066; family UBA5066; genus JAEUQS01. The sequence goes on from JAEUQS010000246.1 coordinate 2,064, forward strand.
CCGAGACCTCGACCGATCCAGCTCCCTTCTCGATGATGGAGACGACGGTCATCCTGAAGCCGGAGGAGGAGTGGCGGCCGAAGGAGCGCTGGTTCTCGTCGTGGGCGCCCGAATGGGCCGCGTCGATCTTCCGGCACGTCTGGCGGGACCGCATCTCCCACGACGAGCTCGTGGACGAGATGGACGCGGCGCTGAAGATCCCGGGCGTCACGAACGCCTGGACGATGCCCATCAAGGCCCGCATCGACATGCTGTCGACGGGCATCAGGACGCCCATCGGCATCAAGATCTTCGGCTCCGACCTCGCCGAGATCGAGCGGCTCGGAGCCGAGGTCGAGGCCGCGGTGAAGACCGTTCCGGCCACGCGCTCGGCCTTCGCCGAGAGGGTCGCGGGCGGCTACTTCCTGGACTTCGAGCTGGACCGCGACGCCCTCGCCCGCTACGGGCTGACCGTGGCCGACGCGAATGCCGTCGTGATGACGGCCATCGGGGGCGAGACCGTCACCACGATGATCCAGGGCCGCGAGCGCTACAGCGTGAACGTGCGCTACCCGCGCGAGCTGCGCGAAGACCTCTCCCAGCTCGAGCGCGTGCTCGTTCCCACGATGACGGGCGCCCAGATTCCGCTCGGGCAGATCGCGAAGATCCGTCTCGTCGACGGGCCGTCGATGATCCGCAACGAGAACGGGCTCCTCTCGGGCTACGTCTACGTGGACTTCGACACCGGCAGGCAGGACATCGGGCACTACGTGACGGAGGCCAAGCGGGCCGTCGCCGCGCGCGTCAAGCTCACTCCGGGCACGACGCTCGTCTGGAGCGGACAGTACGAAAGCATGATCCGCGTGCGCGAGCGCATGAAGCTCGTCATCCCCGTCACGCTCGTCCTCATCTTCCTGCTCCTCTACGCGAACACGAAGTCGGCGATGAAGACGATGATCGTGCTCCTCGCGGTGCCGTTCTCCATCATCGGCGCGGTCTGGTTCCTCTACCTCCTCGACTACAACGTGTCGATCGCCGTCTGGGTCGGGATGATCGCGCTCATGGGGCTCGACGCCGAGACCGGCATCTTCATGCTCCTGTTCCTCGATCTTTCCCACGACGACGCCCGGGCCAAGGGGCTCCTCCGGAACCGCCTGGACCTCATCGAGGCGATCATCCACGGCGCCGTGAAGCGCGTGCGCCCCAAGGCCATGACCGTCTGCGCGGCGTTCATGGGGCTTCTCCCCATCATGTGGTCGACGGGCAGCGGGGCCGACGTCATGAAGCGCATCGCCGCGCCCATGGTGGGCGGGCTCGTCACCTCGTTCGCGCTCGAGCTCTTCGTGTACCCGGCGATCTACCTGCTCTGGAAGCAGCGCGAGCTGCCTCAGCCTTCGGCGGGGTGATCCTGGGTGCGGGAAGACAGCAGCGCGCGGACGTCGGCCACCGCGCCGTGAGAGCCGGCGACGGCCAGGATGTCGCCGGCCTGGAGCGTCTCGGGTCCGCGGGGCGCCACGAGCGCGGTCTCTCCCCTGCGGATCGCGAGGATCACGCCTCCGGTGCGGCCGCGCACGTTCAGCTCGCCGAGCGTCTTGCCCGCGCAGGGCGAACCCTCGGGGATCACGATGCGCTCCGGGTCCCCGAGACCGGGAAACACGGCGTGATAGGGCGCGAGCGAGAGCTCGGTCGAAGGCTCGGCGGCGAGGTCCGCGCTGCGGCGGCTGCCGGCCGCGAGGGCCTCGACCATGGCCTGGGAGCCCGCGCGCACGTGCTGATCGAGGTTCGTCGCGTTCCTCCAGAAGCCCAGCGCCACGACGAGCACGAGCACGCCGACCACGACACCGCCCTGAGACGACGGCAGGAACGGCTGGGTGATCGTGAGGAGGAGGACGCCGAGGACGAGCAGGTTCACGAGCTGGAGGGCGCCGACGAGGGCTTTCCGCGGGGCGTCGGCCAGGTCGGTCTTGCCGGCGCCGGGAGACGGCAGGGCCTCCGTCGCCAGGAAGCGCGCGAACGCCCGGACGACGCGGGCCAGGCCGATGCAGAACGGCACCGACAGGGCGAACGCGCCACCGCCCACGAGCGCGCGGGTGACCCAGGGTGCGAAGCCGCTCGCCGTCTCGAGCGACGCCGAGAGGCGCGGCAGGAGCAACGTCGTGCCGATCACGATCGCCGCGACGAGCGCGACATCGAAGAGCTGGAGAACGACGAACCTCCGCGCCCGCGAGCCCAGGGTCTTCGTCGAAGGAGTCGGCGCGGCAAAGCGCTCGAGCCAGCTCCCGTACAGAGCGGCGAACGTCTGGAGGGGCCGTGGGAGATGGCGGTCCACGAACTCGGCCACGGGCGTCGAGGCCTTGATGAGCCAGGGCGTCGAGAGCGTGGTGAGGGCCGACACTGCGACGGCCACGGGATAGAGGAACGAGCCCGTGGCGTTCAGGGTCAACCCGACTCCGGCGATGATGAAAGAGAACTCACCGATCTGGGCGAGGCTCATTCCGGTGCGCACCGACATCGGCACGCCGGCGCCGGTCGCGAACGCCCCCACGGTCACGCCCACGACCTTGCCCACCAGCACGACCACCGTGAGGAGCAGGATGGCGGCCCAGTGCCTGGCGACGATCGCCGGGTCGAGGAGCATGCCCACGGAGACGAAGAAGATCGCCGCGAACATGTCGCGCACCGGCTCGACGAGCCGCTCGACCTCCTTTTCCTCGCCCGAGCCGGCGATGAGCGAGCCCGCGAGGAAGGCGCCGAGCGCGACCGAATAGCCGAACGACTGCGCGAGGAGCGCCATGCTGAAACAGAGGCCGATGCTGGTGACGAGCGTCGTCTCGGGCCGATGCAGCTTCGAGACGAGACGCATCAGCCGCGGCACGAAGAGGAGCCCGAGAACGAGCACGGCGCCCAGGAACCCGGCGAGGCCGCCGATGGTGCGCACGAGATCCGGGGCCGAGAGGCCCGTTCCCTTGGAGACCGTGGTGAGCGTCGTGAGAAGGAGGATCGCGAAAAGGTCCTCGACGATGAGCACCCCGAACACCAGCTCGCGGAGCGGGCCCTTCACGCCGTACTCGTCGAACGCCTTGGCGATGATCGTCGTCGACGAGATCGCGACGATGGCGCCGGTGAAGAGGCCCTCGAGGCGCGTCCAGCCGAACAGCATCGCCGTGAGGTTCCCGAGCCAGAGCATGAGGGCGACCTCGAGGACCGCGATGATCGCGGCCTTCGGGCCCACCCGGAGGAGCTTCCCCATGCTGAACTCGAGGCCCAGCGAGAACATGAGGAGGATGACCCCCAGCTCCGAGAGCGTGTGGACCATGCCCTCGTCGGCGACGAGGGGAATGGGCACATGGGGGCCCAGGATCAACCCGGCGAGGAGGTAGCCCAGCACGAGCGGCTGGCGCAGCTTCTGGAACACGATCGTGGTGATCGCGGCGGCCCCGAGCACGAGGGCGAGGTTCTGGAGGAAGGCGTGGGCGTCGTGCATCGGTCACCGGCACCGTACAGGATCCCGGGGATCCCTGCGCCAGATCAGCCGCGTTTCGTTCGGACCCTCTAGACTTCAGCAATGGTGCGTCCGGCGCTCCTCGCGCTCGTGCTCGCGTCGTCGGCCGTGCCGGCCGGCCAGGGGCCCGGGCCCTTCGTCGTCACGGCCCCCTCCGACCGGGCCACCGGCCGGGTCGTCGTGCGGGCCGACGTCGCGGATCCGGCCGTCACCTCGGTGCGCTGGACGGTGGCCGACTGGTCGCGGGTCACCGAGGCGCCGTTCGAGCTCTCGTTCGACGCCGGTCCCCTTCCCGTGGAGCGGCGCATCGTCGCCGTCGCCTTCAACCGCGACCGTCAACCGCTCTACCGGCGCGAGGTCGTGCTCAACCCCGGTGGCCGCGGCACCGAGCTCGAGTTCCTCTCCCCGATCGACGGACAGAAGGTGAGCGGCAGCGTGCGCGTCGCCCTCCGCGTGAAGCTGCCGGCCGACGACGCCGTGGCGTCTCTCGCGCTCGAAGGCGAAGGCCTCCCGCAGCCTGCCGTCCAGCCCGACGGCACGTACGCGACGAGCGTGGATCTGCCCGAGGGCCCTTCCGCTCTCGTGGCCCGGCTCGTCTCACGGCGCGGCCGCGAGACCTCGCGCACCTCGCTCGTGAACGCGCGGGGCTTCCTCGCCGAGTCGGGCGCTCACGCGGTGGACCAGCTCGTGGCGGTGACGCAGGGCGGCCGTCCGCTCGAGAACCTCGTACGCGAGGACTTCAGCGTGACGACGCCGAAGGGGCCGGCCGAGATCCGCGAGGTGCGGCTCGTGCGCGACGCGCCCCTCGCGCTGGGGTTCGCGATCGACATCTCGGCCTCCCTGCAGCACACCGAGGAGCTCAAGCAGGTGACGGCGCGACAGTTCGTGGAGAACGTGGTCGGCCCGAAGGACAGCGCCTTCGTGCTGGCCTTCGGACCCGTCCCGGTGAACGCACTCGACTGGACCACCTCGAAGGCCGAGGTCCAGAGCAGCCTGCTGTCCCTCTCGACGGCGACGGACGGCGGGACGGCTCTCTTCGATGCCCTCATCGAGGCGATCTACCGCTTCCAGGGCC
>JAEUQS010000287.1 GCA_016789625.1 Acidobacteriota bacterium
TCGAGACCCCATCGGCCGAACGGACCTGGACGGGCTTCGATTCCAGATCCAAACCGGTGAGGACGCAGAGCGCGCGAACTGCGGCTGCATCGCTGTCGCCCTCGACGAGCACCAGGGTCGGAATCCCCTTCGCGGGGCTAACGCGAGCCCCACTCCCAGAGGCCGAACGAGGTCTTCTTGTCGAGAGCGGCGCCCCCCTGACGCAGGACGAGCGCCGCCTGCCCGCGGTGATGCGACTCGTGGGAGATCAGGTACCCGACGAACGCGTGGACATGCGGCTTGAAGCCCTTGACCCGGCCACCCGCCTGGAGCGACTGCTCGAGGAGCTGCTCGATGGCCGTGCCGGAGGCTGTGAGGGCATCGCGAAGGGATGACAGTGTTGCCTGCGCCCCCTCGAGCTTCTCGAGACCGGCGAGCAGTGGCGGCGCGGAGGCCTTGAGCCACATGAGCCGCACGTTGTGGACGTGGGCGAACATTTCCCCCACGGTGCGGCCCTTCGGCGTGGGCCCGATGGCCAGGTGCCCGGCCTCGAGGGCGGCGAGGAAGTAGAGGTTGATCCGGTTGTGAATCGACCACGTCTCGATGAGGGGATCGCTCATTCGGGGAGTTTACAAGGGGCACGCGCCCCGGGGCGACGGTTCAGTCGACATTGTGGGCCGGGCGAGCGGGGAGGGAATCATCGAAGTAGCCGGCGACGTCGATGATGAAGTGGACGAAGGAACCGGGAAGCTGCCCCTTGTCGACATCGATTCGGATCTGACCCTCCGGCGACAGACCCACGATCGTCTGAGCCGCGCGTGGGCCGGAGAGCCCGAACGAGACGGTGGAGGCCGGGGACGCGGAACCGATATCGGGATAGACCGAGAGGGAGCCTTGTGTCCAGGGCGAGGGGACGGTGACGTTGAGCGCGACCGCGCGTGCCGATGGCGGGATCCCGCAGCTGCCAGGCAGGAGCACGAAAGTCGACCAGTCGGGCCGGGCCGAGCCGATGACGTAGGAGCCGCGCGAGTCCGCAACCCGGCACGGTTCCACCGTGTAGAAGGAGGATCCGAAACCGGCGCTCGTGCGGAACGAGACTTCGCTCACCGAAGCCGCTCCAGCTCCTGACGTGCTCGTGAGACGAAACGTGTAGAACCCCTCCACGTCGGGCGTGAAGGTCGCCGCGCCGAGCGTCGTGGTCACGGGTTGTGCCCGGGAGCCCCGAGGCCGTTTGAGCAGCTCCCAGGTGTGATGAGAGCCCGTGAGGGGCCGAGCCCGCAGGGTGCGCGGTTCCTCCTTGGGGCCCATGGGCTGGTCGATCGTCGCGCGGTCGGGGAGCGCCGGAACGGCGATGCGCACGGCTCCGCCATTGAAGTCCGTGGCCAGGATCCGCCCGTCGGAGAGGCGGCTCAGGCCCTCGAGGGAGCCGAACGGACTCACGATTCCGGTCGAGCTGATGCGCCCGTTGAGAAGGCTCGCACGGGCATTCCTGTCGAAGCGAATGAGCGCGTCGCGACTGTAGTCGGAGACGAGCAGATAGCCCCCCGGCTCTGTGACGACGCCGAGGCCACGCCACAGGCTCGTGTGGAACGGCGTGCCGACGCCCGCCGGGTCGATGCGATAGAGGCCGCTGTCCCCGGCCACGATCAGGTTTCCCTCGCCGTCGAAAGACATCCCCTGAACCCTGCCGTAGGAGCCAGGCGAGAAGATGGTCCGCGTGCCGTCGAGCGCGATCCGGAACACCTTGCCGCCCGCTGCGACGAAGATCTCGCCGATGGAATTCACGGCGAGGCCGGTGATGGGAAGGAGGGGCGAGAGCGGAAAGGTCGTGACCACTCCATCCGCGGTGATCCTCTTCACCCACCCACGCCAGGAGGCCACGATGAGGTTGCCGTTCGGTTCCAAGGCCAGGCACGAGGGATGGAAGAGTCGTGACTGCTGCCTCGGTCCGTCGACCTCGGCGCATTCGCCAGCGGCTCCTGCGTACGTGCTGACGACTCCCTGTGAGATTGCCCGGATCGTGCACGCATAGGTGTCGGCTACGTAGATCACGCCGGACGGCGCTTCGATCGCGTGCTGGGGCGAGCGGAACTTCGCCTGTGCGAGGGGACCGTCGGTCGCGCCGACAGGGTTTTCGACACCTGCGAGAGTCTTGAGAACGAAGTCCGACGAGTACCTGCGGATGGCATTGTTGTCGCTGTCGGCGATGAGGATGTCTCCATTCGCGGCCTCGAGCAGGGCGGTTGGATTGCGAAGGTGGCCCAGGTACGGATCGGACGGATCGGGGTACTGAAGCG
>JAEUQS010000322.1 GCA_016789625.1 Acidobacteriota bacterium
CTTCGCAAGGACCCGAACCATCGGCTCCGGTCGATCTCCGACGTACGGATCGAGCTCGTGGACGTACTCGCCGGAGCGTCCGTGACGATGCTGCGGGATTCCGGCGCCACGGCCGCTCCGGTGAAGTCTCCGACCCGGGCCGCGCCCAGGATGCGGCCCGCTGTCGTCCTCGCGGGGGGCGCGGCGCTCCTCCTTTCGGTGCTGGCCGGAATCGCGGTCTCGCGGATCGCGGCGGGCGGCAGGGCGCCGGCGGACGCGTCCCGGTCGCTCGCATTGAGCCTGGAGCTGCCGCCCGGCGTCGTTCTCGCCCCGGGGTACTCGCCGCCGTTCGCGCTGTCGCCTTCGGGCAGTCACGCGGTGGTCGTCGCGGCGGAGGCCGGCTCGACGAGGCTCTTCGTGCGCGCGCTCGACGGTGTGGCGCTGCGGGCCCTGCCCGGCACCGAGGACGCGCGGCAGCCCTGCATCTCTCCCGATGGCCGGTCCGTGGCGTACTTCGCCGACAGGAAGCTCAAGCGCATCCCGCTCGACGGCGGAACCGCTCTGCCTCTGTGGGATTTTGGCAGCAACTCGCGCGGCGCTGCCTGGCCGCGCGAGGGCACGCTCGTCGTCTCGGCGTCGCAGACGTCGGGTCTCCTGAGCGTGCCCGACGGTGGCGGGAAGCCCACGCCTCTCACGGCGCTCGACGCCGCGCGCGGCGAGCGCTCGCACCGCTGGCCGGAGGCGGTGCCGGGCGGGCCGTGGGTGCTGTTCACCGTGGGGTTCGAGGGCGCGAGCTACGACGAGGGCCGCATCGACGCGGTGTCGCTCGACACCGGCGAGCGAAAGACGGTGCTGTCGCAGGCGGCGTTCGGCCGGGTGCTGCCCGGAGGGCGTCTCCTCTTCGTGCGGGGCGGCCGCGTCCACGCCGTGAAGCTCGATCCCGTGACGCTGAAGACGAGCGGCGTTCCCGAGGCCGTCCTCGCGGGCGTGCGCTACGACCCGCAGAACGGGGCCGCGCACCTCGCCGTCTCGGCCTCGGGCGCGGTGGTCTACGGCCCCGCGGCGCCGGTCTCGCCCGAGACGTATCTGTCGTTCCTCGACAGGGCGGGGAACCTCACGCGACTGTCGGACAAGGCCCGTCTGTTCCGCGATCCCAGGCTGTCGCCCGACGGGCGGAGCGTCGCGGTCGTCGTCGGCACGTCCACGGAGTCGGACCTCTTCGTCGTCGACGAGCGCGGCACCATCTCACAGCTCACGTTCCGGCTCTCTCCGCACAGACCCGTTTTTCATCCCACGGACGGCTCGATAGCCGTCGGGGCCGAATCCAAGGGCGTCTGGCGGCTTCTGAGCGTGGCGCCGGAAGGAAAGGGCCCGCCACGCGTGCTGTACGAAGGAAGCCGCCGTGTGTACCCCAACGCCTGGTCGCCCGACGGCAGATCCCTCGTCTTCCAGGAAGACCGGGCCGAAACGGGCTGGGATCTCCTCGTCCTCGACGTGGATGTCGCGGGCGCGCCCGGGGGACCTCCCCGCCCTCTCGCCGACACGCCGTTCCACGAGACCAACGCGATGCTCTCGCCCGACGGCGGCTGGATCGCATACGAGTCCGACGAGCTGGACGCGCTCGTGCAGGCTCACGTGCGGGCGTTTCCGGGCGGCGGGGGCAAGGTGCGGGCGTCCGCCGCGGGCGCGCGATGGCCCACCTGGGCCAGAGACGGCTCGCTCTACTTCTGGGATACGTCGGCGCATCGGCTTTCGTTCGCGAAGAGAAGCGGCCCAACCTTCGGAGAGAACGCCCCGGTCTTTCCGGCCGAGGGGCCGTTCACGCCGGCGCTCGCGCCCATCACCATCTCCGTGACCGGCGCGCGCTTCGATGTCGTCGGGAACGGCGAGCGGTTCCTCGTGCTCGAGAAGAGCGTTCCGCCCCACGAGCCCGTGCTCACGCGGCCCGTGCTCCTGCTCGGCTGGGACCCGCTGCGGCGGTAAGTGAAGTGAGTGAAGTGAGTGAGGTGAGCGAGGTGAGGGTCATTCCCTCCTGAGGAGCCCTTGCGGTGAGAGCCGCGCGGAACGCAGCGCCGGCAGTGTGCCCGCGAGGAGCGTGACCGCGAGGAGCACGAGGGGCACGGCGACGAACGTGGCCGGGTCCCGAGGGGCGATGCCGTAGAGGAACGCCGAAAGGGCCGGCGCCACGGCGAGGGCGCCGGCAAGACCCAGTGAAATGCCGATGAGCCCGAGCTTCAGGCCCTGCGAGATGACGAGCCCGAAGATGTCCCGCCCCGACGCGCCGAGCGCGATGCGGATGCCGATCTCGTGCGTGCGCTGGACCGCGAGCTGGGCCACGAGCCCGTAGAGCCCCACCGCCGCGAGGGCCAGGCCGAGGACGCCGACGACGCCGAAGAGCACGAGGCCCGCGCGGGGCAGGAGCAGCGAGGCCGAGGTCGCCTCCGTCATCGTGCGGAGCGCGCGGATGGGCACTTGATCGTCGACGTCCGCGAGCGTCTGCCGGAGCGCGGGGAGAAGGGCCGCGTCGGTGGGGGTCTTCACGAGCAGAGTCCAGCTGTCTTCGCCGCTGCCTCTGAGCGTCTGGTAGAGGAACGGCCGCGGCTCTTCGCCCAGCGTGCGGTACTTGGCGTCCTTCACGATTCCAACGATGCGCGAGGGAGCCGCCTTCGCGTCTCCCACCTTCACGAGCCGGCCGAGCGCGTTTCCGCCGGGGAAGAACCTCTTCTCGAACGCCTCGTTCACGATGGTGACGGGGGAGGCGCCCGCGCGATCCCCGGGCGCGAAATCGCGGCCCGAAAGCAGCGGGATCCCGAGCACGTTGAAATAGCCGGGGCCGACGACCGCGGTGTCCACTTCGGGCCAGAGGCGTTTGTCGACCGGCTCCTCCCCGTCGACGGCGAGGTCCGTCGTGCGGATCTCGAATGCGAGCGGCAGGTGCGAGGTGTAGGCGGTGGCCTCGACGCCCGGGAGCGCCCGCGCCGTCTTCTCGAGCCTCTCGTAGAAGGCCTCGATCGCCGCGGGGCTGTATCCGCGGAGAGACGGGTCCGTCTCGAGGAGGGCGATGCCGTGCGTCGTGAAGCCGGGATCCACCCGGTGGGCGCCGAGGAGGCTCCGGAGAAGGAGCGACGCGCCCGCGAGGAGGACCACCGAAAGCGCGATCTGGAAGACGACGAGCGCGCTGCCCAGCCGGCCGCGCGGCGAGATGGCCAGGGCGTCTTCCTTGAGGACCCGTCCCGGATCGAGCTGCGTGGCGCGGAGCGCCGGAAGGAGCGCGAACCCGATCGTCGAGACCGCGCTCAGGAGGCTGGCCCACAGCACGACGCCGAGGTCGATGCGGAGGCCGAGGTCGAGGCGCACGGGGAATGGGAGCTGCACGGAGCTCAGCAGTCGGTTACTCACCAGCGCGAACGCGAGCCCGACCGCGGCTCCCAGCACGGAGAGGAGGAGCCCCTCGGTGAGGAGGAGCCTCACGACGCGCGAGCGCGAAGCGCCCATCGCGTAGCGCACGGCGATCTCGCGCCGGCGCGCGGCGCCGCGTGCGAGGAGCATGCCCGCCGCGTTGGCGCACGCGATGAGAACCACGAGACCCGAGACGGCGAGGAGGCCGCCCGAGACCGCGAAGAGGATGCCGTCGACCCCCGGGATCACCCGCACGCTGGCGGTGGGGAGCGCATCGAAGCGGCGGCCCGTGTTCGTCTGAGGATAGGCGGCCTCGAGGCGCGCTCCGGCGGCCACGACCTCGGCCCGCACCGATTCGACGGTCGCGCCCGGCGCGAGCCGGCCCACCACGGAGAGGTAGCGGCTGCCGCGGTTCTCGAGCCGGTCGCGCCTCACGACACCGGGGTCCTCTTCGGAGCCGAAGAGCCCGTACGCGCCGAAGGGAATGAAGACCTCGGGTGAGAGACCGCGCAGGAGACCCTGGAAGCTGCGTGGCGCGACGCCCACGACGGCGAAGGTCCGGCCGTTGAGGCGGAGCGACCTGCCGAGGACCGCGGGGTCCCTTCCGAACAGGCGTTCCCAGGCGCCGTACGAGAGGACGGCGACGGCAGCGAAGCCGGGCTCCTCGCCCTCGCCGCTCGCGAAGCGCCGTCCCAGGACCGGGGTCACGCCGAGGACGTCGAAGTAATTCGGGGTGACCATCTCCCCGATGACGATGCACTTCTCGTCTCCGGACTCGAGCGCGAGCGGCCGGAGGGCGTACGCCGCGAGATCCTGGAACCCGCGCCGGGCCTCGCGCACGTCGCGGTAGTCGGGATAGGCCATGGGGACGTGGGTCACCAGACCCTTCTCGACGCAGTACACGTTGACGAGCTCGTCGATGCGCTCGAGCGGCAGGGGACGGAGGAGAAGGGCGTTCACGATGCAGAAGAGCGCGGTGCTGACGCCCATTCCGAGGCCCAGCGTGAGGGCCACGGCCACCGAGAAGCCCGGGCGCGAGCGGAGCGCGCGGACGGAGAGCGCGAGGTCGCGGTGCCAGCCGGCGGCCCACGCGCGCAGCCGGCCTTCGGGCTCGGGCTCGCGGAGCGCCGCGCGCACGGGGGCAGGGACATGCGAGAGGACGGGCTCGACGGCGGATCTCAGCTCCGCGGCGAGGGCCTCCCACGAGGGAACGCGTCCGAGGGCTTCGGCCAGGGCCGCTTCGGGAGGGAGGCCGCGTCGCACCGCCTCGTCGTAGGCATCCTCCAGCTCGAGGCCCAGCTCCTCGACGATATCGGTTTCACGTTCCACCGGGATTTGGTGAGGTGCGAGCGCCGTACGCACGATGGAGCGGAAATCTGGCCGGTCAACCACGGCCGAGCTCCGCGACCCGCACGATGGCGTCGAGGAACCTTCTCCAGTCCGCCCGGAGCTCGCGGAGCTGGGCGCGGCCTTCGGGCGTCAGCTTGTAGAAGCGCCGGCGCCTCTCGCCGGCCTTCTCGACCCAGCGGCCCTCCACGAAACCGCGCTTCTCGAGCCGGTAAAGAAGCGGGTAGAGCGAAGCCGCGCCGTACTGCAGCGCGCCGTCGGACCTCTCGGCGATGAGCTTGCCGATCTCGTAGCCGTGCCGCGCGCGTGCCGCGAGCAGCGAGAGCACGAGCATCTCCGAGGCGCCCTTCTTGCGTTCGCGGTCGTCATACGGGTTTGCCATATGTCTCATTACAAGCTATCGGATGGACACGTGTCAACGCCGGGGTCAGGAAGGCCGAAGGGATCAGCGCGGCCCGGGCTCGTCGCGCTCGCGCCGGCCGCGCTCTTCGAGAACGGCCCGGAGCAAAGGCAGGGCGGCGAGGTCCTTCGGACGGCCCACGCGCTCCTTGAGCTCGATCAGCTTCGGGAGGTCGAGGACCCGAACCGATCTCGTGCCGATCGCGAGGACGCGGGAGGAGGTCACGAGGTCCTCGTAAGCCAGGCCGCCGGCGACGACGCCCAACACGTCGAGGGGGCCCAGGTTCGTCGAGAAGAGGTGATGCCCCGGTCCGAGGAGCAACTCGGGTTCCGGCGCCCGAGGCTGGAATCGATACGTGGCGCCGAGGCTCTGGAGCGCGCCGACGAGCCGCGCGACATTTTCGGGTGTGCGCCGATGGACGACGTCGAGGTCGAACGTCGTCATCGGCGCCCCCTGGAGAACGGCCGCCACGCCTCCGATGACGATGACCTCGACCTGGGCGTCCGCAAGAGACTCGAGGGTCTTCCGAAGGCCGGGTCTCACGGCCGGCCCGGGGCGGGCTCGAGCAGCTCCCGGAGATCTTCGAGGTCTGCGATCGCGGCTTCGAGAATCTCGAGTCGCTCCTCGGGCGTCCGTGCGAGCGACTCGCGAATCAGCGTGAGGTCGACGCCCTGCTCGTCCTCCCAGGGGCGATCCGCCGCGGGGTCGGAATCAGAACGGGCAGGCTTCACGAGATTCCCTCTAGGCCTTCTTCCCCTGCGCCGCGACGGCCGCGGCCCGCTTCGCGATCTCTTCCGCGTCGCCCAGGAAGCGCTTCGAGACGAGCTTCAGATCGCCGTCGAGCTCGTACACCATGGGGACGCCCGTCGCGATGTTGAGCTCGACGATGTCGGCCTCGCCGACCCCCTCGAGGTGCATCACGAGCGCGCGCAGGCTGTTGCCGTGCGCGGAGAGGAGCACGCGCTGCCCCGCCAGGAGGAGCGGACCGATGCGGTCCTCGAAGCAGGGGAGGACGCGGGCGACCGTTTCCTTGAGGCTCTCGGTGCGCGGCAGATCGGGAATGCCGGCGTAGCGCGGGTCCTTTTCGGGAAGGCGCTCGTCGCCGTCCTCGAGCGGCGGGGGCGGGATGTCGTAGCTCCGGCGCCAGATCTTCACCTGCGCCTCGCCGTGCTTCTCGGCCGTCTCGGCCTTGTTGAGGCCCTGGAGCGCGCCGTAATGCCGCTCGTTGACGCGCCAGTCGCGGTGGACGGGGATCCACATGCGGTCCATCTCGTCGAGCGCGATCCACAGCGAGCGGATCGCGCGCTTGAGGACCGACGTCACGGCGACGTCGGGCAGGAGGCCCGCTTCCGCGATGAGGCGTCCGGCTTCCTTCGCCTCCTCGCGGCCCTTCTCCGTGAGGTCGACGTCGGTCCAGCCGGTGAACCGGTTCTCCTTGTTCCAGGTGCTCTCCCCGTGGCGGACGCAGATGAGGGTCGGCATGTCAGGCGCTCAGGCAATCGTCACGGACGCGTCGAGGTAGACGTCCTGGATCGTGTGGAGGAGCTCGATGCCATCCTTCATGGGCTTCTGGAACGCCTTGCGCCCCGAGATGAGGCCCATGCCGCCCGCGCGCTTGTTGATGACGGCCGTCTTCACGGCCTCGCGCACGTCGTCCTTGCCCGACGCGCCGCCCGAGTTGATGAGGCCCTGGCGGCCCATGTAGCAGTTCACGACCTGCCAGCGGCACAGGTCGATGGGGTGGTCCGTCGTGAGCTTGCCGTAGACGTCCTTGTGGGTCTTGCCGAACGCGAGAGCGTTGAAGCCGCCGTTGTTGGTCGCGAGCTTCTGCTTGATGATGTCGGCCTGGATCGTCACACCGAGGTGGTTCGCCTGGCCCGTGAGGTCGGCGGACTCGTGGTAGTCGACGCCGTCCTTCTTGAACGCGTTGTTCCGCGTGTAGCACCAGAGGATCGTCGCCATGCCCAGCTCGTGCGCGGTCGCGAACGCCGCGCTGATCTCCTCGATCTGGCGGGAGGATTCCTCCGAGCCGAAGTAGATCGTCGCCCCGATCGCGGCGGCTCCCATGTCGTAGGCCTGCTCGGCCGTGGCGAACAGGCGCTGGTCGTATTTGTTGGGATACGTGAGGAGCTCGTTGTGGTTCACCTTCACGATGAACGGGATCTTGTGCGCGTACTTCCGGGCCACGGAGCCGAGAACCCCGAGCGTGGACGCGACGCCGTTACAGCCTCCCTCGATCGCGAGCTTCACGATGGCCTCGGGGTCGAAGTAGATGGGGTTCGGCGCGAAGGAGGCCGCGGCCGAGTGCTCGATGCCCTGGTCGACGGGCAGGATCGACACGTACCCGGTGCCCGCGAGGCGGCCCGCGTTGAGGAGCCACGCGAGGTTTCCGAGCACGCGGTTGTTGCGGTCGGAGGCCACGAAGATGCGATCGACGAAATCGCTGCCGGGCAGGTGGAGCGTCTCCTTCGGGATGCCGGTGCACGTGTACTCGAGAAGGGACTTCGCCTCATCGCCCAGCCAGTCGGTCGCGCTCTTCGCCATCGTCGGTCTCCTTTTTCCCGGAGTTTAGCGAGGCTGACGCGAGAAGTGCCGCCGGAGCCTCTCGAAGAGGCTGGGAGCGGGCTCGGGCGGCTCCGGCACGGGCTTCTGGGGCGGGGGGGGCGCGAGCGCTTTCGCCTTCGTTTCCGAGACGATCGTCGCCAGCTCCGTGCGGATCTCGTGCTCGCGTTCCGAAGAGAGGTTCTTCGCGATGAACACGAGGCGCGACGTGCGGTCGGGCGTGGGCCACAGCGGCAGGCGCTGCGTGGGGTAGAGCACGCGCTGCACGGCCTGGACGACGAGCGGGCGCTCCTCGTCTCCCGCGATTCGGAGGAGGCCTTTCACGCGGAGGAGCCGCGGGGATTCCTCGTGCGTGAGATGGGAGAAGAACCTGGCGAACAGCGAGAAGTCCACGGCTTCGTCGAAGCGCACCGAGAAGCTCCTCACGGCGGCGTCATGAGGGCCGTGCGGGTGCGCGGCCTCGGGCTCCTTCGGGAGGTCGAGGCCCGCGACCCATTGCCCGAGCCGCTCTTTGCGGGCCTCGGCGTCCATGAGGCTCGCGCCGAGCAGCGCCTCGGGGGAGACCTCACCGAGCACGACGGGCACGATGGGTACGGTGGGGTTCAGACGGCGGAGCGCGCCGACGAGCGCGTCCCGCGTTTCGGGCGGGGCGAGATCGGTCTTCGTGAGGACGATGCGGTCCGCGAGGGCCGCCTGCTTCACGGCCTCGGGGTGCTCGACGAGCTGATCGAGCCCGAACACCGCGTCCACGGTGACGATCACGGTGTCGAGGTAGAGGAGCAGCACGATTCCGAGGTCGTTGAGAAGCGTGTCGAGGATGGGCGCGGGGTCCGCGAGGCCCGTCGTCTCGAGCACGAGGCGGGTGAACTGCGGGATCTCGCCGGCCTCACGCTTCGCGAAGAGGTTCTGGATCGCGCCCGAGAGGTCGCCCAGGTACTCGCAGCACACGCAGCCCGACTCCAGGAGCACGAGCTCGTCGCGGATCTCCGAGACGAGGAGGTTGTCGATCCCGATCTCGCCGAACTCGTTCATGAGAACGGCGGTGTGAGCGAGGTCCGGGCTCCGGAGAAGGCCATTGAGGAGAGTGGTCTTGCCGCTCCCGAGGAAGCCGGTCAGAAGGAAGAGGGGGAGCCGGCCATCGGGGAGAACGCCGGGCAGCACGCGGGTCTATTCGTTCGCGTGGGCGAGGGCGTTCAGCACGAGCTCCCTCACGTGGCCGTCGGCGAGGTCGTAGTAGATGTGCTTGCCGTTGCGCCGCCTCGCGATGAGGCCTTCGGTGCGCAGGAGGCGCAGCCTCTGCGACACGGTGGAGAGCTCGCTCTTCGTGGCGTCGGCGATCTCCGTGACGCACAGCTCGCCGTCCGAGAGGAGCGCGAGGATCGTGAGCCTCTCCTCGTCGCCCAGAGACTTGAAGACCCGCGCGGCCTTCACCACCGCCGCGCGGGCGTGCCCGATCGTCCGTGGAGCTCCGTGGCTGTGCGTCTCGACCTCGGCCTCGGACTCGTCGATCCCTCGCGGGTTGGGTCTCATGCTTCGATGCCGCCTCGCTCGATTCTCTCGCGTCCGTGCGGTCCTCCGACCGCCCGGGCTGCCCGACGGCACGTTCGTCATGGTGTTCCTCGTCCACGCCTGAGGCGTCGTTTCACGACCGTGACGGTGCTTCCCGGACGGGACGCACCGTCACGATGCGATCCGGGTGGATCACCACGACGTGCTGCACGGGCACGGGATCCCAGCCCGGATCGTCGCTCAGGGGCTCGGAGCAGACGAGGACGGCGCCCTTGCCCTCGTCCGGGTCGACCATGCGGCACACCGTTCCCTCGCACGTGTAGCGCCGGCCCGTGTGGACGTAGAGCGACGCCGAGATGGAAGGATCGCTCGCCCACCTGAGGACGGCCGCCTCCTCGCCGTCGGCCACGGCGCAGTTGAGAACGCTGGTCGCCGTGACCCCGCGCTCGTCCATGACCTCTCGCACCACGCCGGCCATGCGCTCGAGAGCGTTTGCCATGCGGTCTCCGGCACCCCCGCGGGCCTCCAGCCCGAGGGCGTCGAGAAACGTCGCGAACAGGAGCTCCGAATCCGTCGTGCCCTGGATGACGTCGAAGGCCCGGTCGGAGAGCCGGGCCGAAAGGGCGCGCCGCAGCTTTCGGAAATCCCCGAGGCCGCCGTTGTGCATGAAAGAGAGCCGGCCGTGTACGAACGGATGACAGTTCATCTCGGCCACGGGGATGCCGGGAGAGGCGGCCCGCACGTGCGCGAGGATGCAGCCGCTCCGGGCGACGTGCGCGAGGGACGTGAGGTTGGTGTTGCTCCAGGCGGGAGTGACCGAGCGAAACAGGACCGGCTCGGAAGCTCGGGACGGCACGTAGAACGCGACCCCGAACCCGTCGCCGTTCACGGGAGACGAGCGCTCGCGCGAGTCGAGGCTCTGCATCACGATGGAGTGGTCGGGGATCGTGAGCAGGGAATCGAGACCGATCGGGTCCCCCAGGTAGAGCGCGAAGCGGCACACGGCGGGCCGCTCAGAACCCGCTATCGGGTTGCGGAGACACCCTCACCTCTCCGGCACGTCGAGGAAGCGCAGCTTCGCGCCGATGGCGACGCCGTTGGCGGCGGCGAGGCCGCCGTTCAGCTCGACGACCGTGTCGGCCGGTGCCTGGGAGGGGTAGGTGGCGCAGGGCTCGGCCCGGCAGGGCATGGCCCTGGGCTGGATGCCGACGACCGTGCCGTCCTTCAGCGTGAACACGATGTCGAGGGGGAAGTGGCAGTTCTTCATCCAGAACGCACGGGGCTCCGGCTTGTCGAACAGGAACACCATCCCGCTGTCCGCCGGCATCGACTCCCGGTACATGAGCCCCTGGCCCTTCTCTTCGTCCGAGCGCGCGAGCTCCAGGCTGATCGCCTTGCCCGAAGGCAGCAGGACGCGTGGGCCCTTCGCCGCGCTCGCGGCCGCCGCTGCGCCCGTATGCGCGGCGTCTTTCGGCGCCCCGGCGGGCGCGGAGGGTGCGCTGGCGACTCCCCCTGCGTCCTTGGTGCAGCCCGGCGAGGAGAGCGCCATCGCGAGCGCCGAAGCGAGGAGAAACCTCAAGAAACGGCCTCCTCACGACTCTTGTTCTCGTACACCTCTTCCTCTTCTTTCTTCACGCCGTACTTCTTGGCGTAGTAACGGAACGACCGCTCGCTCATCCGCAGGAGCTCGGCGGCCCTGATCTGGACTCCGGCCGTGCGGTCGAGCGCCTGCTGCATGAGCCTCTTGCCGAGCCACTGCAGGTAGGCCTCGAGATCGAGGCCTTCGGGGGGCAGGTCGAAGCCCTCGAGGGTCGTGGCCTGGGGGAGCCCGGCGGGGTGGAGAAACGTCTCGGGCAGCGAGCCCGTGGTGACGATGTCCGAAGGCTCGAGCGCGACGGTTCGCTCGATGAGGTTCTCGAGCTCGCGCACGTTGCCGGGCCAGGGGTGGCCCTCGAGGAGCCGCATCGCCTCGGTGGAGATCCGCTTCTCGGGCACGCCCTGGTCGGCAGCGATCTTGCGCAGGAAGTGCTGCACCAGGTAGGGAATGTCCTCGCGCCGCTCCCGCAGGGGCGGAATCTGGAGCGGGATGACGTTGATGCGGTAGTAGAGGTCCTCGCGGAAGCTGCCGTCGGCCACCTTCCTGGCGAGGTCCTTGTTGGTCGCGCAGATGATCCGCACGTCGACGGGCTCTTCCACGTTGCCGCCCACCCGGCGCACGACCCGTTCCTGGAGGACACGCAGGAGCTTCACCTGCATCGTGAGCGTCGTCTCGCCGATCTCGTCGAGGAAGAGCGTGCCGCCCTCGGCCTCCTTGAAGAGACCCTTCTTGTCGCGGACGGCACCGGTGAAGGAGCCGCGCTCGTGGCCGAAGAGCTCGGACTCGAGGAGGTTCTCGGGCATCGCTCCGCAGTTGATCGAAACGAAGGACCGCGTCGATCGCGGGGAGGCCTGGTGAATCGCCCGCGCCGCGAGCTCCTTTCCCGTGCCCGACTCGCCGTTGA
>JAEUQS010000324.1 GCA_016789625.1 Acidobacteriota bacterium
GTGTCGAACAGCTGGCGGGGGAGACTCAGCGACGACGGATCCGTCGTGGTCTTCTCGAAGGCCAAGTCGGTCATTGGTGGGTGTCCATTCAGGCTGTTCGCATACGAGTTTGCGACCGGCAGCGTTCGGCCGCTCGGGGATCCTGGTACGGACCACTGCGCGCTCACGCAGCACGTGAGCCTGAGCGGTGACGGCAGCAGAGCGGCGTACCTGAGTGTCACCGAGCGCGACATCGTCGTCGTGGAGCGTCTGGCGGAGTCCTGGCGTGTCGTCACCACCACGGGCTTTCCCGGTGTGCGGCCGAATGGGAACTACACCTACCTGCCCAGATTCTCTCGTGACGGCTCGCTCGTCGTATTCGCCTCTGACGCGGACAATCTTGGGGTCGGTCTTCAGAGTTTCCCCGGTGGCGCAGCATTGTATGGCGTCGAGCTGCCTTCCGACCGGGTCGTCGCTCTTTCGCTGGCCGGCGAGCCAAACCGCGTCCAGACGGTCGTCCCGCATCCGTTCCTCTCCTCGGATGGCCGGAAAGTGGCCTTTGAGGCGAGAAGGAACACTCAGTGCGAGCCCCAGACTCCGTGGCTCGGCATTGGACTGCCATCCTTCGTGCTGGACCGAGAGTCGGGACTCACGACGAGGGTGGAGCCGGATCTCGGTGTCTTCAGAACGCTGGCTGCGCTCAGCGGTGACGGTTCGATCGTGCTGGAGGACGGGGAAGGCGGGGCCGTAGCCGTGCGGCCCGACAGCGGCGAACGGTGGCAGTTCCCGGTCGCAGGCTCTCAGAGGTCCGGCGGTAGGTCGAGTGAAGGCGGGACGTTCGTCCTGTCCGCAGCGAGGGGCGTTTGGCTGTGGGAGCCGATGACGGGCCTGGTGGAGCGGGTGTCCCGGTCGGCCGTCAATGGGGGAGAGGGAAATGGTGTGTCTGGGGGAGCCGTGATCTCGAGCGATGGCAACGTCGTCGCGTTCGGTTCGAGCGCAGGGGATCTGGTTCCTGGTGTGTCGTTTCCCCCTGGCGGGCAAAACGTGTTCGTCTACGACCGGAGTACCGGCGCGCTTGGGCTCGTGAGCTTCTCGCAGGACTCGGTCCCCGCCGACGGAACGACGAGCGCCCAAACCCTCAGCGGCGACGGGAGGTATCTCGTGCTCGCGACCACGTCGCGCAACATCGGAGGCCTCGCGCTTCCGGAGGGGCAGCATCTCGTTCTTTACGATCGGGTCCTCGGGACCCACACGCTCGTGAGCGGCGCCGCGGTGGAGGGCCTTGCCAACCCGCGCAATCCCTCCATGGACGCGGCGGGCCGTTTCGTGGTGTTCGAGCGGCATGGGACCTCTGGCCAGGAAACGTTCTCGGCGGCGTTTCTGTTCGACCGCCTGGGCGGCGGCCAGCCTGAGCGCCTGTTCCCGGTCGTCCCAGGTGTCGTTCCTCACGAGGAGGACGTTCGGATCAGCGGTGATGGCTCGACGATCGCGCTCCACTCGAGGCGCGACCTGGCCGGCAGTGCCGGGCCCGTCTCGATCGGCCAGGCGTACGTTCTCGATCGCCGGAGCCGCCGGGTGCTGCTGGCGAGCCATTCTGCATCTCCCGACGAGCGAGGGAACGACGTTTCTCGGGTGACGGCGCTCGATTCGACCGGAGACACACTGCTGTTCCGGAGCGCCGCGACGAACCTCGGGGTCAACCTGGGCTACACGGGAGTGAACACGGGCGTCGAATACGCGGCGTTCATCTACACGCCGCCGCCTCTAGTGTATGGCGTCTCTCCGATGTGCGCGAGCACGACGGGCGGACGCACGGTGACGATCGAGGGCGCGCACTTCAAGCCGGGCTCGACCGTGACGCTCGACGGCATCCCCGCGACTGTGACGAGCGTGACCTCGACGGCAATCACAGTGGTAACCGGGTCGCGCGCTCCCACGTCTGCGCGGACCGGCAACGTCGAGGTGCGGAGCCCCGACGGCGAGTACTTCGCCCTCGGGAATGCCTTCACGTACGCCGTCCGTGGTGATGCGAACAACTCGGGCGCGCTCACGGCCGCGGACGGGTTCTACCTGAACATGGCGCTCTTCCTGGGCGGTCCGCAGCCCGCATCGCTCTGTAACGGGGACGCGAACGGCAACGGAGCGACGACGTCGGCGGATGCCTTCTTCTTGAACTTGTACCTGTTCCTGGGCGGCGCGCCGCCGCCTCCATGAAGGTCTGCAAACGCAAGCGAGGATGGATCGTATGAACGGCGCATCGCACATC
>JAEUQS010000343.1 GCA_016789625.1 Acidobacteriota bacterium
ACCGTGACCACCCCCAACTACGACGACGACACCGTCACGACCGGCACGACGTATTTCTACGTCGTGCGCGCGGAGGACGAGAGCGCCGGCGGCTCGGGCCCGAACGGCGGCAACGAGGAGCCCAACACCGTGCGCGTCTTCGCGACGCCCACGGGACCTCCGGGTGCGCTCGGTACTTTCGTGGACGGCGGAGGCGACGGGGGCGCGCGGCTCGTGGCAGAGGCCCCGTGGCGGCTCAGCGCGGCGAGCGCGCACGCGGGCGCCTCCTCGTACCGCGCGGGCCCCGACGGGCCGTACCTCTCGAGCCGTTGCGCCTCGCTCACGACGCCGGTGCTGTTCCTGGGCCCGGGATCCGTGCTGTCCTACGCGGTGAGGTACAACCTCGAGACGGGCTGGGACGGCGTCGTGGTGGAGCTCTCGACCGACGGCGGACAGAGCTTCACCGACCTCCCCCCCGCGGCGGGCTATCCGGGCGTCCTCAGCTTCACCGGAAGCCCGCCCACCAACGCGTGCGGGCTCGCGGCGACCCGCGGGGCCTTCACGGGGCCCAACTTCAACCCCGGCCTCTCGCCGTGGACCGTGTACACCTCGCCGCTCGGCCCCGCGCTCGATGGCAGGGCCGTGCAGATCCGCTGGCGATTCACGTCCGACTCGGGCACGGCCTACGAGGGGTTTTTCCTCGACTCGATCTCGGTGACGAACGTCCACCTGCCCACGGCCTGCGTGCCCCCGGGCTCCTGCGGGTCGCCCACCGCGGCGATATCGGGTTCGGCCACGATCTGCGCCGGCGACACGGCCCAGATCCAGGCCGAGCTCGTCGGGACGCCGCCGTTCCAGCTCACGTGGTCCGACGGGTTCCAGCAGAGCGTGGTGCTGAGCCCGGCGGTACGGGTCGTCGCGCCCCCGGCGACCACGGCGTACAGCGTGACGACGATGGCCGACGGACTCTGCGCGGGGACCCCTTCCGGCACCGCGACCGTCGGGGTGACTCCGCTTCCCGCCGTGCCGCAGATCACGGGCCCCACGAGCGTCTGCGCGAACGCGCCCTTCACGCTCACGGCGACTCCCGGCTACGACGCCTATCAGTGGTCGAAGGGGGGCACGGACCTCCCCGGCGAAACGGCAGGCACGCTCGTGCGTGCCTCGGCGGGCGGGCCCGACTCCGGAACCTATGCCGTCACCGGCCGCATCGGGTCGTGCACGTCCCCGCTTTCGCTGCCTCTCGAGGTGACGGTCGCGCCGTGCCCGGCCCCGACGGCCTCGACGCTCTCGCCCGGCTGCGGCAGCACCTCGGGAGGCCGCAGCGTCACGCTCTCGGGCACGGGCTTCCAGCAGGGGGCCGGCGTGACGTTCATGAACGCGCCCGCCGTCGTCTCGAGCGTCACGCCCACGTCGATCGTGGCGATCGCGCCCCCGCGTGTCGCGGGTCCGGCCGTGCAAGGGGACGTCGTGGTGCGGAACCCCGATGGCCAGACCGCGCGGTTCACGGACGCGTGGATCTACGCCGTGCGCGGCGACGCCAACAACAACGGCGCCGTCACCGGCGCCGACACGTTCTACCTGAACCTCGCGATCTTCCTCGGCGGGAGCCCGCCGCTCACGCTCTGCAACGGGGATGCGAACGGCAGCGGAGCGACCACGGCGGCCGACGCGTTCTTTCTGAACCTCTTCGTGTTTCTGGGCGGTGCCGCGCCGCCTCCGTAAGGGGGGATCCGCTTACCCTGCGAGCGGGATCCGCACCGTGAACGTGGAGCCGCCGCCCTCGCGGTTCTCGTGAGACACGGTTCCGCCGTGCGCCTCGACGATGCACTTGGCGAGGTAGAGGCCGGCTCCGATGCCGCCGT
>JAEUQS010000374.1 GCA_016789625.1 Acidobacteriota bacterium
GCGCACCAGGAGGACGGGGCCACCGCCGGTCCGGCCGGCGAGCGTGGCCGCGAACCCCGGCGCTCTCACGAGAATGAGGTCGTCCGTGCTCCAGGCGAAGCCCGAGGCCCGTCCGTCCGTCGTGGTCGGAGCGCCCGCTCCTGGGTCGTGTCCTCCGAGCCGCTTCAGGAACGCTTCCGACGAGCAGACGACCGACGCGCCCGGTACGGGACGGCCGCCGACTTCGCTCAACACCCGGACCGGGCAGGCTTCCCTCGGAGGGAGCTGACGCTTGACAGGCCCTGGCTCCAGCACGAAAGCCGGCCGATCCACAGTCGCGGGGAAGAGGACGAACCGGACCCTCTCGCGAAATTCCGCGGGGAACGACAGACTCGTTCCTTCGGGGCGCACGGGCTCCCCGGGAATGTCGCCCTGCGCCGAGGCGAGGAACGGCGTTGCGGGAACGCCCGACAGACTCTCCGGAAGCCGGATCACCGCCGGGAATGCCGGTTCGGGTGCGGCCGGCGGGCCGGCCAGCGCGACGGAGGCGAGGACGGTCCCGGCGGCGAACCGCGGGATCGCCTTCATTGCGGGACGAGAAACTCGTACACTGACGAATGCCAATCGGATACGTCCTTCCAGGTTCGCACTACCATGAGCGTGGTCTTTCGACCCTCCGAGTGGATGGCGGCCTTGAAGCTGCTTCTCGGCTCGAGGGGAATGTCGAGGGAGTACGTCTTCAGTAACCGGCCATCGCGCTTCGAGAAGCGGCACCAAGTCACAGACCTCGGCTCATCCGGCGACTGGAGAAGCACAGACGGATCGTCGCCAGTAAACCAAACGGACCTGGGAGTGACCCGCCCCCGCCAGAGCCGGAGAACGTCCTCCGTCGAGTTGGGGGCACTCACGCGGCCCGCGTCGCTCACGTATTGCTCGTCTGCGATTGGGAGCGCCAGGGACATTGTCTCGTGGCCGTTGCGGTCGAGGACGATTGCCCGCCTGAGAGCATAGAACGAGACGACCACGGTCCCGTCATTCGAGGCCGCGATCGACCCTTCGTAAGAGATCCGGCGCAGCCTCTGGCGGTCAACCTCCGGCACGTGATACGTCGCGACGACCTTCAGTTCCTTGGGCTCGCGGAACTGAACCACGAATTCCTTGTTGATGTATCCGGCGATCACCCAGGAGGTGCCGTTCCACGCCATTCCAGCACCTGGAAAGAGGCGCCGCTCAGGCGTGGCTCTGAGGGGCTTGCCCGTCACGAGATCCGCTTCGATGAGGTTGCCGTTCTGTACATCCGCCACGATCATCCGCTCATCGTTCGTCGCAACAGTCAACGCGCTGAAAAGCAGGGGTTGCCCATCCTTCTGTTGCTGGCTCAGGGTCAGATCGAAGCGGCTGCTCCCGTCGGCGAGCTTGTAGACCTCCCCCTCCATTCGAGGAAGCAGCCAGGATGAGATCTTTGATGCCCGCGCTATGGACATGAAGGTGCCCCGGTCAGACTTTATTACCCGAACGGGGCGGAGGACGCTCACGCCGTCGGATCCCGCGGCGAGGGGCGCGGTAAAGAGGAGCGCGCCGAGCATGCTCAGCGCGCTCAAGCCCCTTGTGGCTAACAGACCACGACCTCGACCCAGCACCGCAGACAGTCGACCGGTTCGTCCAGCATCATGCAGGCAGAATACTCACGTCCGTCGACCTCGATGCGCAGGATGCGTCCCGGCGCGCAATTGGTATCGTCCGCTGCGGGGAGCGGCGCGGCCGAGAACGCCGCGACGAGCGCGAGTGACATGGCTGCGCGCTGGATCAGCCTTGAAGGTTGCGAGTTTCTTCCTGTCATGAGGATCTCCTTTCGAGATTCCAACGGAACATAGGATTCGGATTGTTGTTCGTCAAGTCTTTTTGTAACCCCCCACTGTTTTCTTGCGAATCCACCTCACGTGCATGGGGATTCAAAAGTTTTATTTCAAAAGTACCCAGGAACGACCACTCCCAACAGCACGCGCGACGCTTAAACTCGCCGGCCACATGCCAGAGCCCCTCTCCCGCGGAGCCCTCGGTCTCCTCGTCTTTCTCGCGGGCCCGCTCCTTTCGCCCGGCTGCGCCCGAGCTCCCGGCGCGGCGATGGACCCCGGAGCGGCCCGCGCTCTCGTCGAGGCGAAGGCGCCCGCCGTGCGGGAGAAGGACCGCTTCTCGTTCCTCGCGCTCGGCGACATGGGCACCGGCGGGAAGGGGCAGCTCGAGCTGCGGGACGGAATGGCGCGGGTCCTTGCGGAGAAGCCCGTGGACTTCGGCCTCCTCCTCGGGGATCTCTTCTATCAGGACGGTCTCGAGGCGCCCTCGGATCCCGCTTTCGACCGGCTCTTCAAGAACGTCTACACCGAAGCGGCGTTTCCGTTCCCGTTCTTCCCCGTGCTCGGCAACCACGACTATCACGGCAATGCCGCGGCGGTGCTCACGCTCGGCCGCAGGGATTCCCGCTGGCGGATGCCCGCGCGACGCTACGTCGTGAAGGTGCCCCTCGCCGGCACCGAGGCCGTCTTCGTGGCTCTCGACACGACGCCCCTCGACAACCCCTCGCGCGTGACTCCCGACCTCGATGTGCGGCCGCCGCTCGAGGGCGTCGCGGACGCGCTCGCGGCCGCACGCGGTGCCGCGTGGCGCTTCGCGTTCGGCCATCACCTGCTGCGCTCCTCGGGGGTGCACGCGAAGTCCGAGCCGATGCTCCGTGAGGCCGCGCCCGTCCTCGCGGCGGGCTGGGTGGACGTTTACTTCTGCGGCCACGACCACATCATCGAAGCGCTGGATCCCATCGCCGGCGTCGCCCAGATCATCTCGGGGGGCGGGGGAGGCTCGGATCGGCCGTACCCGATCCGGAACGTCCTCCCGGAAAGCCGTTTCCGAAAGGGCGGCGCCGGGTTCGTGCGCTGCGACGTGGACGTCACCCAGCTGACGTGCACGTTTCACGGCGAGGACGGCAGCCTGCTGTACACGCATGTCGTGAAGGCCCGTGAAAAGGCGCTGAGCGGAGGAGCCTGAACAATGCCCAAGGGTCTCTATCTCGGCCGGGAGGGCGGCAACCCCCTTCTCCTGAACCCCGACGACCTCACCACGCACGGGCTCATCGTGGGCATGACGGGCAGCGGCAAGACCGGGCTCGGCATCGTGCTCATCGAGGAGCTGCTCCGGAGCGGAGTCTCGGTGCTCGCCGTGGATCCGAAGGGCGATCTCGGCAACCTGCTTCTCACGTTTCCCAACCTTTCCGCGGCGGAGTTCGCCCCGTGGGTCGACGTGCGCACCGGCGCCACGGCGGAGGGCGAGGCCACGAAGTGGCGGGAGGGCCTCGCCGGCTGGGGGCTCACCGGGGCCGACGTCGCGGCGCTCGCCGGCTCTCGGACCGCCGCCGTCTACACCCCCGGCTCGAAGAGCGGCCGCCCCCTGGACCTCCTCGGCTCGCTGCGGCCGCCGGGTCCGAGCGTGGACGAGGAAGACCGTCGCGAGCTCGCCGCCGCGTTCCTCGCCGGCCTTCTCGGCCTCGCAGGGGAAGACGCGGATCCCGTGAAGTCCCGCGCGTTCATCCTCCTCTCGATGTGCGTCGAGGCGCTCTGGGAACGGGGCGAGACGGCGACCATCGAAGCGCTCCTCCGGACGGCGTCCGCACCCCCGTTCCAGACGGTCGGCGCGCTCCCGCTCGACACGTTCTTCCCCGCGAAGGACCGTCAGGAGCTCGTCCTCGTGCTGAACAACCTGCTGGCCTCGCCGTCGACTGCCGCGTTTCGCGTCGGCGAGCCCATCGACGTCGATGCGTGGCTCGGCGGGCCCGCCTCCGCGCCGAAGCTCTCGATCCTCGC
>JAEUQS010000425.1 GCA_016789625.1 Acidobacteriota bacterium
ACCTCGCTCCCCTACCGCGAGAAGGTGGAGCTCGCGTTCTTCAACCACCACCTCAAGGGCAAGGGCGACTGGAAGGCTCCGGCGGCCTACGTGTTCGAGACGGGCACCAACCAGTGGCGCACGTACGGCGAGTGGCCCCCGAAGGCCGCGAAGGCGAAAACGCTCTACTTCGGACCACGGGGAACCCTGACGTTCGACGCGCCGAAGGAGACCGCCGACGCATTCGACGAGTACCCGAGCGATCCTGCCAGGCCCGTGCCCTTCCTCGACGACGTGACGATCGGCATGTCCAAGGAGTACATGACCGCCGACCAGCGCTTCGCGTCCACGCGCCCCGACGTCCTCGTGTACGAAACGGCCGTCCTCGAGGAGGACCTCACGCTCGCCGGCCCGCTCTCGGCCAGCCTCTTCGCCTCGACGACCGGAACCGACTCGGACTTCGTCGTGAAGCTCATCGACGTGTACCCGAACGACCTGCCCGATCCGGATCCGAATCCGGCGAACGTGAGGATGGGCGGCTACCAGCAGCTCGTGCGGGGCGACATCTTCCGCGGCCGGTTCCGCAACAGCCTCGAGAAGCCCGAGGCGTTCGAGCCCGGCAAGCCCGCGAAGATCGCCTGGAGCCTGCCCGACGTGAACCACGTGTTCCGCCGGGGGCACAAGGTGATGATCCAGATCCAGAGCACCTGGTTTCCGCTCGCGAACCGCAACCCGCAGAAATTCCTGAAGGTCACCGCAGCAAAGCCCGAGGACTTCCAGCAGGCCACCCAGCGCGTCTTTCGCTCGAAGGACCTGCCGTCGGGCCTGGGCGTTCTCGTGCTGGAGTGATGCCGATGAAGTGGCTCCTGAAATCCGACCCCGACGAGTATTCCTTCGACCACCTCGCCCAGGACGGCACCGCCACGTGGGACGGCGTGAAGAACCCCGTCGCCTCGAAGCACCTCGGCGAGATGCGGAAGGGCGAGGACATCGTCGTGTACCACACGGGGAAGGAGAAGGCCGCCGTGGGGCTCGCCAGGGTCGCGGGCGCGCCGCACCCGGATCCCGAGAACGCCGCCCTCAACGTGGTTCCTCTCGTCGCCGGGAAGCGCCTCGAGAAACCGATATCGCTTTCGGAGATCAAGGCCAGCCCGCTCTTCGCGGAATCGCCGCTCCTCCGGATGGGCCGGCTCTCGGTGGTGCCGCTCACAGACGAGCAGTACCGCTTCCTCACGGGGGGCTGAGGCACCGCCATGCTCTCGCGCGCGGCCGAGATCGCGCTCCTCGCTCTCCCCGAGCTGGACCCCGCGGGCCCCACGGGGAAGGGCGTCCTCATCGCGACGCTCGCCGAGCGGACGCGCGTGCCCCGGCCGTTCCTCGCCAAGGTGCTCCAGCGCCTGGCCGACAAGGGGATCCTCAGGAGCAAGAAGGGCCGCATGGGCGGATTCCTGCTGGGCCGGCCCGCCTGGGAGATCACCGTGGCCGACGTCGTCCTCGCGCTGGACGGCGCCGACAGCCTCGACAAGGCCTTCCCCGCGCTTGCGGGGCCTGTGGGTGACGTGCTGCACCCCGTGCGCACCCGTTTTCTCACGCTGCTTTCGGAAAGCACGCTCGCCGATCTCTACAATCGGCGCTGAATGAGCGGTCGCAAGGCCCGGAAGCCGGACCGCCCGGTCGAATCGCCGAGCCCGGCCGGATCCGGCCGCATCAAGGGGACGACGATCGCGCTCTTCCTCCTGGTTCTCGTCGCGCCCGGCCTCCAGAGCCTCACCGGCGCGTTCGCGATTCCCGTCCTCGACGAGAACAGAAGCCGAGCGAGCCGGCCGGTGTTCACCTGGCACGGCGTTCTCTCCGGCGACGCCCCCTTCGGCAAGCAATACGAGAAGTACTTCGACGACCACTACGGCTTCCGCGACTTCCTCATCCGGGCCAAGCACCAGATCGACTTCACGGTGTTCCATCGCTCGGACGAGGTCCTCATCGGAAGGGACGGCTACCTGTTCTACCGCTCGGTCACGGAGCAGCAGCAGCTGGCCCAGGACCTCGCGTGGGAGGGCTCGAAGGCGCGTCTGTGGAAGAACCTCCACGATCTGCACGATCACTTCGCGGCGCGCGGGATCCTCTTCGTCGTCCTTCCTCTGCCCAACAAGAACACGCTCTACCCGGAGCTGCTGCCCTCCTGGACGATCAAGCGGCCGAAGGTCACGGCTTTCCATCACCTCCGGGCGATGCTCGCGAAGGGCGATCTCCCCTGGGTGGACGCCTACCAGACGCTCGTCGACGTCAAGCGCGACGGCCAGCTCTTCCACAGAACCGACTTCCACTGGAACGACGTGGCCGCCGCGTTCGTGGGGCGAGCCCTCGTCGACGAGCTCGGCAGACGGACGGACACCGGCGTCCGGTGGGACGTCCCGGTCGACCGGGCCCCCCTCGTACGCTTCAGCGGGGGCGAGGCCCTCTCCCTGGGGCTGTTCACACCGCCCCGGGAGGACACCTGGGTGAGCCCTCCCCGAATGTCCGGACGCTCCCGATGCGAAGACCGCCGGGATCCCTTCATCTACGTCTGCAAGCTCCGGCGTGAGGTGCAGGGCACTCTCTTGACCCTCCTGCCGCCCAC
>JAEUQS010000459.1 GCA_016789625.1 Acidobacteriota bacterium
GTCGACCTCGCCGCGTTCGCCGGCTGCTGGCGTGGAGCGCCCCGGCTCCGAAGAGCACGCTTCGTGGCCCGCACGATGGGCGACGCGGACATCTCGCGGCTGGTGCCGGAGGGGACGCCGCTCCTTTTCTATCTCCGGCCCACGAATGCGGCGTTTCGGGACGTGGCGGCCCGGTACACGAAGTACGTGATCCCCTCTCTCTCGATCGCCTACCTGGGCTTCGACCTCCACGAGGGAGCCCGGGACACGAAGAGCCCGTTTCGCGACGTGCGGGTGCGGCGCGCCGTGGCGCGGGCGCTCGACCTCGAGACGATCCGCCGCCGCGCGGGCGCGGGCTTCGTGCCCACGCAGCTCGTGCCGCCCATGGTCTTCGGCCATGCCCCGGAGCTGCGTCCCGAGGCGCCGGACGTGGCCGGAGCGCGCGCGCTTCTCACGGAGGCGGGCTTTCCGGGCGGGTTCGAGGTGCGCCTCGATTCCCGCGAGATGATGGCCGACCTCGCCGTGCCGATCGCAGAGGAGCTGTCGCGCATGGGGATCCGCGTGCAGCGCAACCCGCTCCCCGATCGCGCGTTCTTCGAGCTCCTCGGGAGCGGCGGCTCGGCCCTCTATCTGCTCCGGTTCTCGTGCCGGTACGGCGACTCGCAGGAGCTGCTGGACCACTGGGTCCATTCCCGAAACGAACCCGCGGGGCTGGGCACGGCGAACTACTCGTACAGCGAGTGCCCCGTCCCCGGCCTGGATGAGGAGATCGAACGGGCGCGCCGGGAGCTCCACATGGGCGCGCGACAGGAGCGTCTGCAGGGGATCCACCGGATCCTCGCGCGGGAGCTCCTCGCGGTTCCGGTGCACCAGTACCAGGACACTGCCTTCGGCTCGCCCGAGGTGCGGTGGACTCCGCGCTTCGACACGTACCGGGATCTCTCCACCATCCACCTCGTCCGATAGCATTGCGCCGTGAGCTCCGTGAAACCCGATCGGCGCGCCGCGTTCCTCCGCGGAATCAACGTGGGCAGGGCGAAGCGGATCGCGATGGCCGATCTCCGGAACGTCGTCTCCTCGCTCGGCTACGGCAACGTGCAGACGCTCCTGAACAGCGGGAACGTCGTCTTCGACGTGCCGAAGGGCACGAAGCACGACGTCGCGGCGCGGCTCGAGAAGGCCATCGCCGGGAGCCTCGGCGTCTCGTCGCGCGTCACGGTGCTGACCGCGGACGAGCTGTCGACGGTGATCGCGGAGAACACGATCGCGGAGCTCGCGAGTGACGCCTCCCGGCTCCTCGTTTCCCTGCTGCGTGAGCCGGGAGACCGCGCGAAGGTCCTTCCCCTGCTGAAGGAAGTCTGGGAGCCCGACGCTCTCGCCGTCGGCTCGCGGGCGGTTTACGCGTGGTGCGGCGGCGGCATCCTCGAGAGCCGCCTGGCCAGCACCCTGGGCCGTCTGCTGGGCGACGGGGCGACGACCCGGAACTGGGCGACGCTCCTGAAGGTCCAGGCGCTCGTTCTGCCGTAGGATCGGTGGCCTATGGGCTGGAGGAGCTGGCTGGGTCTGACGCCGGGCCGCGACGAGTTCGCGCGCGACCTGGCCCGGCGCGCAGCGCAGCGTGGCGTCACCGGCTGGACCTACGACGAGGCCGAGGCCGTGCTCGTCCATCCGGAGCGCGGAAAGTACTTCGTCGGCAACAGCCATCTCGAGTACTCGGCCGCCCACCGCTCGGCTCGGCCGGACCTGCGCGAGAAGTACCTGAGCATGATGGTGGATCCGCCGCCGGAGGTGCCGAAGCTCTGGACGATGGCGGCGAAGAACCTCTACGCGTGCCTCAGATCGCGGCACCAGATGATGACCACCGAGATCGAGTGCCGGGGCGAGACCCCGGCCTTCGTGAAGCCCGTTTCGAGGCCCTGGCAGGGCGACCTCGACGTCGTGCTCATGTACGACTTCGGTCACTTCATGGCGCAGGTGATGCCCGAGACCGCGGAGACGTGGGGTCAGAGCCACGACAAGCTGTTCGAGATCGGTATCGGAAACCTCTCGGCGCTCGAGCGGCCGGCCTGGGTCCCGCTCGGGGACGGACTCTTCCGCATCGCGTCGGAGGTCAGCTTCGACGAGTCCTTCGCGCTCGTCGACGAGGTCATCGACGGGCTCGAGGTGGCGGGACAAGCCGTCGTCGCGCTCCCGAACCGGGGTGTCCTCCTCGCGGCCGGGAGCGAATCGCCCGCGGGCTTGCGCAAGCTGGTCGCGGAGGCCCAGCGCTCGCTGCAGGAACAGCCCTGGCCTCTCTCGGGAACCCTGCTGCGCCGGGCCGCCGGGGCGTGGCAGCCGTTCGCGCCACCTCCCGAGCTGGCCCGGGACGTGAGGCTGCTCGAGCTCCTGAGCCTCGCGGGGACCTACGCCGAGCAGCAGGAGGCCCTGCAGCGGCACCTCGAGAAGACCGGGGTCGACGTGTTCGTCGCCAAGTTCGACCTCATGGGTGAAAAGTCCGAGCCGGGTGCCGTGCGCTCGTGGTGCAGCTGGGCCGAGGGGGTCCCGAGCCTGCTGCCGAAGTCGGACGTCGTCGTCCTGAGCCGCCACGGAGAAACCGAGCCGGGCGAGGCGGTGATCGTTCCCTGGGAAGCGCTGGAGCGCCGGTGCGCCGTCCTGCTCGAGCGCCTCGAGGAAGATCCTCCGCGCTTCCGCGTGGACTCCTTCCCGGTGGCGGAATGGCCCGCGCTCAAGGCCGAGGGCGAGCGCCTGTAGCTTCTTGATCCTGGGGGTTTCTCGATCCCCCCAGACCCCCGGAGAGATGTCCTCCGTCCCTGTAACTTTCGAGCCGTCCCCGTGTCCTAGGGGGTGAGCATGGAACACGTCGAGCCCCTCCCGAGTGACGCGGCTGCCTGGCGCGGAGCCTTTTCGGCTCACGCGGGGCCCGTCCTCCACTTCCTGAGGAAACGCCTGCCGCCCCAGGAGGCCGAGGATCTCCTGCAGGAGACGTTCCTCCGGGCGATGCGCACCGGCACTCCCGCCCGCATCGAGAACCTGCGTTCCTATCTCTACGCCACGGCCAAGCACCTCGCCCTGAACAGCCTCCGGCGTCCCCGGCTCGTGTCGCGAACGTCCGAGGACGGATCCGACGCTCTCGAGGAGGCGCCGGCGCTCCACCCCGGACCCCACGAGAACGCGTCCTTCCGCGTGCTCGCCGAAGCTCTCGGCAAGGCGCTCGCCGCCCTGCCGCCGAACCATCGTCGCGCCTTCGAGCTGGCCGTGCTCGAGGGCCGCTCCTACGAGGAGGTGGCCCGGGAGACCGGCACCACGCTCGCGCAGGTGAAGGTCCACGTCTATCGCGCCCGGCGCCGCCTCGTCGACGTCCTCGGGCCTTTCCGTTGAGGGTTCCCAGATGAGCCGATCCAGTCCCGAAACCTGCGACTCCTTCGCTCCCGAGATCTCCGCGTTCGTCGACGGCGAGCTGCCGTTCCCCGAGGCCCTTCCCGCGATCGACCACCTCGCCGCGTGCGAGTCCTGCCGGCGCTTCTATCTCGAGACGCGCGGGCTCGGTGAGCGCGTCACGGGAGGGGCGTCTCCAGCGCCCGAGCAACTCTGGGACCGCGTGGCCTCGCGCCTGGGCGAGCTGCCCGCGCAGCTCCCCGTGAGGACCTCGCGGGGCCGCGTCTGGGCGGCCGGGCTCGCGGCCGCCGCGGCCGTCGTCTTCGCCCTCACGCTCGCGCGGCGCGGCGCCGACGCGCCGGCCGGAAACGCGAACGTCGCCCCGGGCACCACGACGGCGCCCTCGGCGCTGCGCGAGATCGTCGTCGAGGGCGCCCGGGGACGCATGACCGACGAACGCTTCGTGACGCTTCTCTCCGAGATCCTCTCGGCCGACCGGAAATACCACCAGGAGACCCAGCGCGTCATGAGCCTCGTGAACCGGCGCGAAGGTCTCTCGGACCGCGACGATCGCGACCTCCCCCGCACCGAAGAGTCCGAGCCCGCCGAAGGCGAAACGGGCGACTCCGGCGACGTCCTTCCCAAGACCCCCGCGAAGCAATCCTGAGGAGCAGCCGATGAAAACCTTCAAACCCGCCTTCCTCCTGGCCGTTCTTTTCGGCACGTCCTCCGCCGTGCTCGCCGCCGACACGAAGGGCTATCTGTACGGGACCGTGCTGACCAAGAGCGGCACCACGTACGAGGGCCGTCTTCGCTGGGCCAAGGAAGAGGCGTTCTGGACCGATCACTTCAACGCCACCAAGGAAGAGCGGCCCCTCGTGCGCGAGGTGCCCTCCAAGTACCGGCACCGCGGCGAGCACGTGAAGATCCTGGGCGTGCCCGTGGGCATGCGGTGGCTGGAGGACGAAGGGCGGCAGCTCGTCGTGCGCTTCGGCGATCTCAAGTCGATCCTGCCCCGCCGTGGAAACGAGGGAACGCTCGTGCTCCGGAGCGGCGAGGAGATCGAGATCGGCGGCGGCTCCAACGACGTGGGCGCGAAGATCACCGTGTGGGACCGCTCGGTGGGCGACGTGCAGGTTTCCTGGGACAAGATCCGCCGCATCGACTTCAAGGCCGCTCCGGCCGACCTCCCGGGCGTGCCCGCCCGCCTGCACGGAACCGTGAAGACGACCTCCGGAACGCTGAAGGGCTTCGTCCAGTGGGACAAGGAGGAATGTCTCGCGAC
>JAEUQS010000462.1 GCA_016789625.1 Acidobacteriota bacterium
CGGCCTCGACGAGCTGCCGCAGCTCCTCAACGTGGTCCTCGGCGACATGAGCCTCGTGGGGCCGCGGCCCCTGACGCCCGAGGACGTCGAGCGCCTCACGGCCCGCTATCCGGCGTTCGCGGAACGCTTCGAGGCGCGGCCGGGGCTCACGGGCCTCGCGCAGGTGTGCCGCGCCGAGGGGATCATCGCGACCACGGACCTCGAGGCGTTCTATGCTCGCCGCCAGTCGATTCGCATGGACGCCTGGATCCTCCTTCGAACGTTTGGCTTGAACGTGGTGGGCCGCGAGCGCCGCCTCCATTGACGCTCGCGCCGGTTTCCAGGGATCCCAGTCTGGTCCGCGCCACGTTGCGCGCGCTCATGGTGCCGCGGCGGCTGGTGCCCATCGCGCTCGTCGCCGCCTCGCTCGTCGCCGCGCAGGTGAGCCTCAGCCGGGATCCGCTGGGCACGCCGTTGAGCCTTCTCATGGTGGTCGCGTTCGTCACCCTCGCGCCCCTCTCTTGGCGCGTGCTGTTTCCCGAAGGGCTGGACCTCGCTCACGGAGCGATCCGGCTCGTGCTCTATGTGATCGTGGGCGCCGGGGTCGTGCTCACGCTGGGAGCCGTGGTGCCCAAGGTCACGGGCATGGGCGAGACGTTCCTCACGACGCGGCCCAGCCTCATCGTGTGCGGCATGCTGTTCCTCGTGGGGGGCTGGGCGCTCGCGCGGGACATCGGGCTCGAGGAGAGCCTGGACCGCGAGCGCAGGCGGGCCGACCTCCTCGTGAAGGAGGCCGATCAGGCGCGGCTCCTCGCGCTCCGCACGCACCTCGATCCGCACTTCCTGTTCAACACGCTGAACGCGATCGCCGAATGGTGCCGCGAGGACGGCGAGGTGGCCGAGCGCGCGGTGCTCCAGCTCTCGTCGATGCTGCGGACGATCCTCTCGGGCGTCCGGTCGTCCACCTGGCCCATCGCGAGGGAGCTCGAGCTCCTCTCGACGCTCTTCGACCTGCACCGCATGCGCGATCCGAACCTCTTCACGGTGACGATCGACGTCGCCGGAGGCGCCGGCGAGCTCGCCGTTCCGCCGCTCGTGCTCCTTCCGCTCGCCGAGAACGCCGTGAAGCACGGGCCCGCTGCCGGGCACCGCGGCGAGATCGCCGTTTCCGTGACGCGCGCCGGCGGCCAGGCGACCATCCGGATCTCGAATCCCGGCCCTTATCGCGGTCCGCGCGAGGGGAGCGAGGGCGTGCCCTCGGTGAGAGAGCGCCTGCAGAGCGCCTTCGGATCCGCCGCGCGATTCGATCTGCGGGCCGAAGGGGAGCGGACGGTCGCGGAGCTGAGCCTTCCTGTGGGGGCCGTCCCATGAAGAAGACCCTGAGCGTTCTCGTGGTGGACGACGAGCTGGTGGCCCGCAAGAGGCTCAGCCGCCTTCTCTCCGCGATCGATGGCGTCGCCCTCGCGGGCGAATGCGAGTCTGCGGAGCAGGCCCTCCACCGCATTCGGGAAGGCGGCGTCGATGTCGTGCTGCTCGACATCCAGATGCCGGGGCTCAGCGGCGTCGAGGCGCTGCAGCTCCTGGGTGACGCGGCGCCGTGCGTGATCTTCTGCACAGCGCACGCGGACTTCGCAGTGGACGCGTTCGCGGGCGGAGCCGTGGATTACTTGCTGAAGCCGATCGAGGCCGGGCGGCTCGCGAAGGCGCTCGAGCGGACGCGGCAGAGGATCCCGGCGGGGTTTTCGCGGCTGGCGCTCACGACGCCGCGCGGCATCGTGCTCCTCTCACCCGCCGAGATCAGCCATGCCGTACTCGAGAACGAGGTCGTCACCGTGTTCGCGAAAGACGGCGCTCAGCACTTCGTCGACGCGACGCTGCAGGATCTGGAGAACCGCCTTCCGGGGTCGTTCTTTCGCGCGCACCGCCGGGTGCTCCTGAACCTCGATCTGGTGACGCGCCTCGAGACGGTGGATTCGGGCGGCTTCCGTGCGCAGATGGCGAACGGGCAGGGCGTCACGGTGTCGCGACAGTCGGCGCGTGAGCTGCGGCGGGCGCTGGGCCTCTCACGCACCGCGGAAGAGATCGAGCCGTAGACCTCTCCCGGGCTTCCTCGAGGAGCGCGAAGAGGCGGCGGGACGCCTCGGCCATCGGGATGCCGAGCGCGCGCAACGTCCTGCGGTGATCGGCGAGCACCACGAGAGCGGCCGCCGTCGCGACGACGGCCCACACGACGCGAAAGACGAAGCGCCGCGGCGCCGTCGTCGTCTGCGTGCGGAAGAAGTCGGCGTGGAAGGCGAGGTGGCGCTCCTCGTCGACGCACATCTCGCGGAGGGCCTCCCGAACGGCGGGAACGCGGTCGGCCAGGAGCCCGTAGAAGCCCGCTCCCACGATCTCCGCGGCGAGGAGGACGAGCAGCTTGAGTCGCACGCCGAGGAGACGCCGCGCCGAGACGAAGAGCCCTTCCGTCCAGGTCTTCCCGAGGAGCTCGCCGCCGAGCTCCTTGACGAGGCCTGCGAGGATGCGGGCGTGGCGGCCCTCCTCCTTCACGAAGAGGCCGAGGGCGACGCGGTAGTCGTCGTCGATGCCCGGGATGCGCGTCTTCCAGATCTGCCGCGCGATGCGGCCTTCGCCGGCCTCGCCGAGCTGGAAGATGGCGAGGGACCTCGCAAGCGCAGCTCGGGTGACTGTGGCTCCGGGCGCTCCGCCCTCCGCACCTGCGGGCACGTCGTCCCAGGGGTCGCTTCCGGGAAGCGGGCGCAACGCGTTTCGTTCGAAGTGAAGTCTCCAGGGCTTCCAGTCCATCGGTCGCCTCCAACGCGACCACGATGGAGGCCAGAGAGCCCGGCTTATCTACGAAGGGATCGAGATGCTTCCGGAGCGGCTCGAGCGGTCGTCCCGAGGACCTGAGCAGACTACCGGGCGTCCACCGTGAGCCCACTGTCGTCGGGGAAGCGGCCCATGAGCGCCCAGCCGCCGAAGACGTCGGACACCACCACGACGAGCTCGTTGTCGCCCGCGACGAGCGGCAGGAACACGGTCCCCTGGTCGAAGCCCACGACGCCGTCTCGCCGCGGCGCGTCGAAGCTGTAGCCGTCGTCGAGGAACGCCAGCGGAGTGCCGTTGAGGAAGACGGTCGCACTGTCGCTGAAGCCGAGGTCGAGGCGCCGGAGACCGGCCTTCGCCGCCCGGAGGTGAACCCGTGCGGCCGCGGTGGCGCGGCGCGCGTTCTCCGCGAGCCTCACGTGCCGGTGCAGCAGGACGAGACCGTTCGGCTCGGCCGCCACCTTCTGGAACGCCCTGGCGGAGGGGAGCGCGGGAACGGCGGCGGGCACCGGCTCCGGAAGGGCCTCGGAGAGCATCCAGCTCCGGATCGCACCCGGCACCGGCTTGGGATCTTCGACGGTCGCGGACAGTGCGGGGTCCACCGCTCCGGGCCGCACGACGATGCTCGAGACGACGGCCGAAGGACCCGAGCCCGCCGACCCCTTGGGGATGAAGGCCTTGAAGGCGATCCCGCCGCTCCGGGGCTCGTGAGCGAGCCGCGGAACGAAGAGAACGGGCTTGGTCATGTCGTTCACGAAGAGCGCCGCGCGACGCCCCGCGAACGCGACCTTCACGTGCGTGAGCGCTCCGGGCGTCAGCGCCACGGGGGCGGTCCCGCCGGGACCGTGGAACACCTGCCACTGGCTCGCGCCCTGGATCACCGGAGCGTACTGGGAGGCGTCGGAGAGGTTCGACTTGTGAGGACGCAGATAGAACTCCTCGCATTCGGCCTCGCCCGCGATGCGGAAGACCACGTACACGAAGGAGCGCCGGGCCGAGGTCGTGACGTCCAGCTCGATGATGCCGTCCTGGAACGAGACGTCCGGCCTTTCCGCGCTCCCCGATTCCAGAACGAGCGAGGGCTTTCCGCCGATCTCGGTCACGCGAGCCCCCTCGGGCGAGAGCTTCCAGCCCGGCTCCGTGAGGTCGAGCGAGCGCGGAGCCGACGACGGGGTCTGCGCGCAGAGGGCGAGCGGCACGACGAGAAGCACGACCAGGAAAAGGCCTGCGAGGAGAGTGGCGAGGCGGCGCATCCAGGCAGCCTAGGGGATCGTGCGGAGCAGCGGAATGGACGCGTCGCGGGCGGGCTGGTACTTTTCGACGATGGCTCCGGCTCGCGATCCGCTGCGGTCCGGTGGGACCGTCCGCATCGACTTCCACCGCACGAAGTACGGCCGTGCGCTGGACGTCGACGCCGCGTTCGTGAGGCACCTCCCGTCCTTCGAGCGCACCGGCCTCCCGCACGTCCTGAGCTTTTACGACATCCTTCTCGTGACGCGCGGGACGGGCACGTTCGAGCTGGACGGCGCGCGCCACGAGGCCCGGCCGGGAGCGCTCTTCTTCTCGCGGCCCGGCGACCTGAGACGGTTGAGCATCGATCCCCTCGACGGGGCCTGCGTATTCTTCACGTCGCGCTTCATCGAGGACGCGTTCCGGGACCCGCGCTTCCTGGACCGCTTTCCGTTCTTCCGCGCGCACCGGCCGAGCGGGGTCCTCTTTCTCGAGCCCGTGCTCAAGCGCACGTTCCTCACGCGCTTCCGGGAGATGACGGAGGAGATCGCGTCGCTCAGGAGCGACGCGGACGAGGCGCTCCGCGCCGTACTGTGGGAGCTGCTCGTGCTGTCGAGCCGCGCCTACGTCGCCCGCTGGGGAGCGCCCCGCTCACCCGGTAGCCCTCTCGTGACCCGGTTTCTCGCGCTCGTGGAGAAGCACTTCGCGAGGGAGCACCGCGTTTTCGAATACGCCCGGCGCCTGTCGGTGAGCCCCGGGCACCTGAGCGCCGCCTGCCGCGACGAGCTCCGCGAGAGCGCGGGAAGAATTCTCCGCAAGCGCTGCGCACGGGAAGCCCGGATGCTCCTGGAGAACGGTGACATCACCGCGGCGGACGTGGGCGCCCGCCTCGGGTTCGAGGATCCCGCGTACTTCGCCCGCTTCTTCCGCCGCGAGGTGGGGGAGACCCCCAGCGCCTATCGGACGCGGCGGGCTACATCTCCTTGAGAGAGCCCTCGTAGAACCCTTCGAGAACCGTCGCGTAGCGCTGCTCGACGACCTTCCGCTTGAGCTTCATGCTGGGGGTCAGCTCGCCGCTCTCCACCGTGAACTCCGACGGCAGGATCGCGAAGCGCTTGATCGTCTCGTGCTTGGCGAGCCGCGCGTTCACGCCGTTGATGGCCTCCTCGATGAGCGCCCGCACCTTCTCGTGGTTCACCAGCTCCGGGAGCGGCGTGTCGCCGAGGCCGGCCTCCTGGGCCCACGGACGGATCTCCAGCTCGCTGATCGTGATGAGCGCGGTCACGAAGTTGCGGTTGTTGCCGTGCACGACGGCCTGCGCGATGTAGCGGCTCTGGAGGATGAGCTGCCCTTCGAGGTGCTGCGGAGCGACGTACTTGCCGCCCGAGGTCTTGATGAGGTCCTTCTTGCGGTCGGTGATCTTCAGGAACCCGTCCGCGTCCAGCTCGCCGATGTCCCCTGTGTGGAGCCAGCCGTCGGCGTCGAGCATCTCGGCCGTCGCCTCGGGCATGCCGTGGTAGCAGCGCATCACGCCGCCGCCCTTGATGAGGATCTCGCCGTCCGCGGCGATCTTCACCTGCGTGCCGGGGAGCGGCCGTCCCACCGTTCCGAACTTGCAGGCGCCGGGCAGGTTGAGGAACGTGCCCGCGCTCGACTCGGTGAGGCCGTAGCCCTCGAGGATGGTGAGACCCATCGCGTCGAAGAAGACGGCGATCTCCTTCGAGAGCGGCGCGCTGCCCGAGATGAAGAAGCGGAGCCTCCCGCCGAACGTGGCCTGGACCTTCTTGAAGACGAGCTTCTCGGCGAGGGATCGCTTCAGGCCGAGCAGGAAGCCGGGCTGCTTGCCTTGCTGCCCGAGGGCGGAGACCTCCTTGCCGACCCCGATCGCCCACTTGAAGATCTCGTACTTGAGGCCGCCGGTCGTCTGGGCCTGACCGAGGACCTTGTTGTAGACCTTCTCGAAGATGCGCGGCACGGCGCACACGAACGTCGGCTTCACGGCCTTGAGGTTCTCGACGAGCTTGTCCACGCGGCCGTCCACGGCGGTGGGGAAGCCCACCACGAGCTGCGCCGCGCCGATGACCTTGCCGAAGACGTGCGCGAGGGGGAGCCAGAAGAACTGGAGGTCCGCGGGGCTCAGGATGTTCAGCTTCTGGACGGCCGTGCCCTCGTAGACCCAGCAGCCGTGCGTCAGCTCGACGCCCTTGGGCTTGCCCGTGGTGCCCGACGTGTAGATGAGCGTCGCGAGGCTCGAGAGACCGGGGTGCTTCGCCGCGGCCTCGAACGCCCCGGGGTTCTTCGCGGCGAACTCCGCGCCCCTGGCTTCGAGGTCGGCGAGCGTGATCGCCCAGCCGTCGGCCGTGCCGGACCCGTCGAACACGATGACGTGCTTGACGCCCTTGAGATCGGCCTTGCGGCTCGTGAGCTTGGCGAGCTGGGTCTGGTCTTCCACGAACGCCACCACGGCGTCGCAGTCGATGAGGATGTACGAGCACTCGTCGGCCGTGCTGGCGGGATAGATCGTGGTCGTCACGCCACCGGCGCACACGAGGCCGAAGTCGGCCAGGAACCAGTCGAGCCGCGTCGACGCCAGGATCGCGCCGCGCTCCTCGGGTTTCAGCCCCAGCGAGAGGAGTCCGTTCGAGATCGCGCGGACCCGTTCCGCGGTTTCCTTCCAGGTGAGGGTTTTCCACGCATCGCCCACGGGGTGGAGGAACGCCGGGGCGTCGGGCGTCGCGGCCACACGCTGAAGGAACATGTCGGGAACGGACGTGTACTCGGCCACGGATCGCCTCCTGAGGTTTTCCGGGATGATACCGGCTCCTACTTCGGCAGGTACTTTGCGGGGACCTTCACCGCGTCGCTCTCGGCCTCCCAGAAGACCGTCACGATCGCCCAGCGGGTGCCGTCGTTCACGAGCTGGATGCTGTTGATCCCCCGG
Organism: Acidobacteriota bacterium; assembly: GCA_016789625.1. GTDB lineage: Bacteria > Acidobacteriota > Thermoanaerobaculia > UBA5066 > UBA5066 > JAEUQS01. The sequence continues at coordinate 6,974 of JAEUQS010000462.1, forward strand.
AGAAACGGCTCTTTGTCGTCGGCCTTCCGGCGCGCCTCGTAGGTCGAGAACGCATGGACGATGTGCCCGAACGTCTCCGTGCTGCGGGCGACCTCCTTCTCGAAGAAGCCGTCCCGGGCGAAGACGGGTGAGGCCCGCTCGACGTACGCGTTCGGGTCGAGGACCCGCGGGGCCCACTCGCCCTCGGGGCGCTTGCCCACCGGGATGAGGCGCGCGCC
>JAEUQS010000481.1 GCA_016789625.1 Acidobacteriota bacterium
CCTGGTCGTCCGGCCGCGAGGCCGCGTACACCGAGAGGCTGCCCGTCACGGTGACGGGCGAGCTGCGGCGTCCGTACCTTCGCGCGGCCGTCGCGTTCGGCGCCCTCCTCGTCCTGGCGAGCGCCGTCTTCGCGCTCTCGCGGAGACCCTCCGGCGCAGAGCCGCTGAAGCCCGCCCAGATCACGGCCTCCGACGGTCTGGACCTCTTCCCGGCGCTCTCTCACGACGGCAAGACGGTCGTCTACGCCTCCGACAAGACGGGCCGGTTCGAGATCTACCGGCGGGCCCTCGAGATCTCCTCCCGCGAGATCCAGCTCACCGACGACGGCCAGCAGAACGTCTCGCCCGCGCTCTCGCCGAGCGGAGAGTTCGTGGCCTACCACTCCAAGATCGCGGGCGGCATCTGGATCGTTCCCTCGCTGGGCGGCGTGCCGCGGCAGCTCACGCCGTTCGGGGCCCGGCCGGTCTGGTCGCCCGACGGCAAGCTCATCGCGTTCCAGTCCGCTGCCATCCTGGACCTCGCGGCCAACTCTCCGGGCGCGCTGCCGCCGTCCACGCTCTGGATCGTCGACGCCGCCGGCGGGGAGCCCCGCGCCGTGACGAAGCCCGTCGCCCCTCCCGGCGGGCACGGCGCCCCCTGCTTCTCGCCCGACGGCAGGCGCCTCGCGTTCAGCTCCTACAACCGCGTCTCCGCCGACGTCTACCTCGTGAACCTCGACGGGTCGGACCTCATCGCGCTCACGTCGGGCTCCGGCTTCCGCTACGACCCCGTGTTCGTGGAAGAGGGCGAGGCCGTCGTCTACTCCTACTTCGACTCGAGCTGGAACAGCTCGATTCAGAAGCTCCGCATCACGAAGAGCGGCAAGGCGCGCGGGCCCGCCGAGACGCTCTCGAACCTCGGCTTCGGCGCGATGAAGCACCTGGCCTACGCGCCCGGGGCCTCGCTCCTCGCGTACTCGGCGCAGTCCATCCAGAGCAACATCTGGTCGGTCCCCGTGGACGGCGCGACGTTCGGCGCCGCGGGCCCGGCGAAACCGCTCACGCGCGAGAACGGGCGCAACACGCGGCCGGTCTTCTCCGGCGACGGCTCGCGCATCGCGCTCACGAAGTGGCGGCTCGGCGCGACCCAGGACATCTGGTTCATCGATCCCGACGGGAAGAACCCCACGCAGCGCACGAACAATCCCGAGGACGACGACTACGCCCAGTGGATGCCCGACGGCAAGCGGCTGGCGTTCGCGAGCCGAAGGGTCGACCGGCGGCTCACCATGTGGGTGCAGGACCTCGCGAGCGGCAAGGAAGAGCTGCTGGCCGACCCGGGTCCCGAGGTCGACGGCCTGCGTCTCTCGCAGGACGGAAAGCTCCTCGCGTTCAACTCCACGCGGGGCGGCAGCGCGATCAACACGTGGCTCCTCCCCATCGGGGCGCGCGAGCCGCGGGCGCTCACGAACGATCCCGAGATGATGGGCTTCCCCGTCTTCACCCCCGACGGCGAGGCCGTGGTGCTCGAGCACAAGCGCGGCAACGACGCGCAGCTCGTGCTCGTGCCCGTCGCGGGGGGCGAGCCCCGCACGCTCACCCAGGGACCGGGACAGAGCTGGCCGTGGTCGATCTCCTCAGACGGCCTGCGCGTCTTCTACGCGGGCCTCAGGGAAGGCGTCTGGAACATCTATTCGATCCCGCTCGAGGGCGGCGCCGAGGTGCCGCTCACGAAGCTCGAGAAGCTGAACGCCTACGTGCGCTACCCCGCGGTCTCACCCGACGGAAAGACGGTCGTCTACGAGCAGGCGGAGACGACGGGCAACATCTGGATCCTCGAGGGCGTGAAATGAACCGGGGGGTTTCTCGATCCCCCCAGACCCCCCACCGGGAACTCCTCAGCGCCGGCCGCCCACCGTGGCCCGCAGGATGCGCAGCCGCGTGTCCAGCTCCTCGGGCGTGAGGTCCGCGTACTTCTTGGGCAGCAGCCTCCGGCTCGACGCCTCGAACACGGCGAGGAGCTCCATGAACTGCAGGAGCTCCACGTCGCGGCTCGGGAAGTAGTCGTTGGCCGCGACCAGGAAGTTCTCGGCGGTCACCACCGCGTCGCCGCCCGCCGCGCGGGCCGCGTCGTCGTTCGCGAGCAGGATCACGGCCTCGACGTCGGCGTTGCTGTAGCCCACGAGCTTCTCCGAGAAGCCCTCGCGAATCGTCGTGAAGTCGACGTCGGTCTTGATCTTGTTCTTCTTCGTGAGCGCCCGGGCGACGTTCTCGACCTCCTCGGCGGTCTGCGAGTAGAGGAACGGAATCTTGCGGTCGAGCCGCCCGGCGCGCTTGAGGTCGAGGTCCAGCTTGTCGGGCCGGTTGGTCATCACCACGAAGAGCACGCGGCCGCGGTTGGCCGTGTCCGACATGAACTCCTTGATGCGCGCGATGACGCGCGAGGAGGTTCCCCCGTCGCCGCCGTCCCCGCTGTCTCCGGTGTTGCCGAACGCGCGGTCGCCCTCGTCGATGATCACCACGACCTGCCCGATCGCCTTGATCACCGTGAGGATCTTCTCGAGGTTCCCCTCCGTCGCGCCCACCCACTTGGAGCGGAAGTTCTTGAGCTTCACCGTGGTGAGGCCGCACTCCTTGGCGAACGCCTCGGCCACGAACGTCTTGCCGGTGCCCATGGGGCCCGTGAACAGGAGGCCCATGGGAACGCGCGCGCGGCGCCCCTCACGGATGTTCTCGGCGATGACGTTGAGGTCCTTCTTCACCTCGTCCATGCCGCCCACGACGTCGAAGCCGTGCTCGGGCGTGAGGAACTCCACGAGGCCGAAGCACTCGCGCTCGATGATCTCGCGCTTCCGCTTCGCGATGAGGCGGTCCACCTCGCTCCGGGCCCTTTCGCGCGCGCCCTCGGCCGTGATGGGCTCCCCGGCGCCGGGCGCGAGGAGCGCGCGCACCTCGTCGCGCGTGAGACCGGCGGTGAGGACCGACAGCTTGTGCGCGCGGCTCTTCGCGTCGGCGCCGCCGCCGAGAAGGCTCACGATGAACGCCTCCCGCTCGCTGCGCTCTTCCTCGGCCGGGGGCGCCGGCGCGAGGATGGCGGCCATCTGGATCGACTTGAGGCCCGCCGTCACCTCGGCATAGCGCTCGGCGTCCTTCTCGGTGAGCCCGGGATCCGAGAGGAGCGCCGTCTCCTTGCGGGACGCGAAGTCGGGCATGGGGATCTCGACCACCGCGACCTTGGGGTTCGAGACGATCTTGGGCGACAGCTCCGTGAGGTTCTCGGCGATGAGCACCACCACGTTGTCGCCGCGCTCGATGGCCGGCAGCGTCGACCAGCGGTGGAGCGTGATGATCGCGCCGCGGTCGGCGTCGGCCTGGAACGACGGGTCGCCGTTGGGCGCGAGCGCCTCGGCGTACTCCACGACGAGCGCCGTGTTCTTGCCCATCGTGAGGAGGCGCTCCAGCGCGGGCAGGGCCTTGTCGCGCCCTCCCGAGAGGAGGAGCTCCTCCACGATGGGGGAGATCTCCTTCTTCTTCGTGAAGCGCACGCCCGTCGCGATGTTGTAGACCGCGACGGTGTCCTTCGCGTCGCCCAGGAGCGCCTCGGCGAGGAACTCCGTGAGCGACAGGAACTTCTTGTCGTACACGACGAGGTCGTAGACGTTGCCGTGGAGCACGAAGAGCGTCGCCTCGCCACGGATGTAGCGGCGGCGCAGCTCGTCGGCCCAGGCGGGAAGGACGCGGACGTTTGTCGTGGCCATGAGGCGGGGAGTCTAAAGAACTTCGAGCGCGCGGTTAATCTGGAGTCAGGAGGAGCCCATGGCCAAGAGTGCCGAGGAGACCACGGCCGCGATGGTCGCGGGTCTCGCGGAGAAGACCGGCAAGTCGCTCGCAGACTGGAGCAAGGTGCTGGCGGCGAGCGGAAAGACCAAGCACGGAGAGCTCGTCGCCCTGCTCAAGGAGCAGGGAGTGGGGCACGGCTACGCGAACCTGATCGCCCACAAGCACCTGGGCAGCGATGCCGGCTCGGCGCTCGAAGCGGGGGAGGATCTCGTGGCCGCGCAGTACACGGGCGCGAAGGGCGCTCTCCGGCCCATTTACGAAGCGATCCACGCGAAGCTCGTGGCCTTCGGCGCGGACGTCGAGGTCGCCCCCAAGAAGGCCAACGTGAGCTATCGCCGCAAGAAGCAGTTCGCGACGGCCGGACCCGGCTCGGCGACCCGGATCGACGTGGGGATCATCCTGAAGGGCGTGCCTGGAGCGGGCCGTCTCGAGGAAGAGAAACCCGGCTCCATGTGCACGCACCGCGTCCGCGTCACCTCGCTCGCCGAGGTCGACGACTGGCTGGTGAAGACCCTGAAGGACGCCTACGAGAAAGCCGGCTAGCCCGTCTGGAGGCTGCCGAGCATTTCGTCCATCGAGGGAGCGAGAGCCTTCACGAAACGTTCCGTCTCTTCCACGCGCTCGACGATCGAGCCCATCGTGTCCATCATGTCGTTCGCGTCGAAGCGGGACGCGTTCACGCGGCTGAGCACGACGCCGAACGCGTCGGGGAAGGCCTCCAGCTGGGCGCGCACGGCCTGGTCCTTCTCCGAGTACTCCTTGAGCAGGTCCTTCTGCTTCTGGAGGATCTCGATGTGCCATTCGCGCGCCTTCGCCGACGCGGGCTCCTTCCTGGCCAGCTCGCGGAGGCGCTCGATGCGCCCGTCGAGCTGCGAGAGCAGCGTGTCGGCCTCGGGCAGCGAGGCCACGGGGCCATCCAGAGGCGGCGGCGGGGGAGCGACCTTGCCGTGCTGCCGCGGCTTGTTGCGCAGCGCGGGCATCACCGGCGGCTCGTCGTCTTCGCCGTTCGGCGTCTGCGTCCCGTCGCCGCGGTTCAGCGTCGCGAGGATGCGGAGGTACACGACGCGCGCCCGCACGAACGCGAGATACGCGTCGAGCATGTAGTTGATCTGCCGCTGGATGCCCGCTTCCGTCGCGTCCTCGATCTCGTTGCGCTCGTGCGCGAGCCGCAAGATCGCCTCCCGCTTCTCGAGGAGCGACGCGTAGTCGCGCATGTAGTTGGGCAGCATTCCGCGGCGCGTCCACGTGGAGAACGGAGGGTCGTCGAGGAGATCCTCGAGGGCGCGCCGCTCCTTGAGCCGGGTCTCCTCGAGCTTGGCCCGCGCGGCGGCCTCGTCCTCCTCCACCACACGCCGGAGGTTCTTGTCGGAGGTCGTGGAGTACAGGATGTACGACGCCGAGCCGAGGCCCCACAGGATGAGCGGCAGGGGATTCCAGAGCGCCGCCGAGGCCGCGAGCGACACCGCCCCCGAGAGGATCGTGGGCGGAGACGTCGCCGCGCGGGTCGCCGTCCTCTTGAAGAGCGTGCCGGGATCGGGTCGTGCCATCGGAATCGTGGATTATGCAACCCATGACTCAGGCCGAGCGGATCCAGTCGTACCTGCGCGAGATCGCGCGCTCCCAGTACCGCGTGGAGCACGTGCCGCCGTTCACGGCCTTTCTCCATCCCACCGACGCGCTCGTCCACTTCAACTACGCGATCCCCGACGCCGGGCCGCTGGCCGGCGACCTCCAGACACCCCTTCGCGAGCTGTCCGCCGTCTTCGCGGCGCGCGGCAGGACCCCGCGCTTCGAGTTCGTCGAAGCCTGCGCGCCCGGGCTCGCCGAAGCGCTCGCGGCGAACGGATTCACCGAGGAGCTGCGCGCGCTCCTGATGACGGCGACGGCGGACACGGCGCGGCCGCTCACCGTGCCGGGCCTCGCGATCGAGGTCCTCGACCGCGCCGCGGACCCCGATCAGGTGCGGCCGCTCCTGGACCTCCAGCGTGAGGTCTTCGGCGCCGGAGGCGAGCCGGCGTCGCGGGCCGACGCGCGGCGCGCTCTCGACGTCCTCGGCGACGGCGCGATCCTGGCGGGCCGGCTTCACGGCGCGCTGGTCTCGGTCGCCTTCCTCCAGCCCTCGCGGGACGGTCTCGCCGAGGTGGCCGGCGTCGCGACGCTCGAAACCTTCCGGCGGCGCGGCATCGCGGGCGCGCTCACGTCCGCCGCGCTCAGTCGCGCCTTCGAGCGCGGCGTGACGCTCGCGCTCCTCTCGGCGGCGAGCGAGGCCGCCGGCCGCGTCTATGCCGGCGCCGGCTTCGAAAGCGCGGGCTACGTCCTCATGTGGGCTCAGGTCGAACCCGGATAGGCCAGCGACGGCCTCGCCTGGGGGTCTGGGGCGCGGCGCAGGAGCGCCCCAGATTGCTCACAGCGTCTCGAACCGCTTGCGGATCTCGTTCGAGATGCGCAGGAACTCGGGGTCGGCCGTGATGCCCTTGCGAAACGCGAGCCCGCAGTCGATGAGGTTGTAGGTCGCCTGGATGCGGGCACCGGGAATGGGCTCGCCCTTCTCGTCGCGATCGCGCCCCATGAGCCAGATCGTGTCCGAGACCTCCATGGCCGCCGTGATGTCGTGCGTCACCACGATGATGGTGTTCAGCTCGTGCGAGTGCGCGACGCCGTTGATGAAGTCGGCCACGCGGTCGATCGCGAGGGGGTCGAGGCCCGAGAACGGCTCGTCCATGAGCAGGAAGTTGTCCGAGCACATGAACTGCTGGGCGATCGCGATGCGCTGCCGCTGGCCGCCCGAGAGCTGCGCCGGCCACTTCTTTCCGTGCTCCTCCATGCCGAAGCCCTTGAGGAGCCCCCGGGCCTTCTGCTCGGACGCGTCGCTCGAGAGCCCCGCGCGGCGCCCGGCGACGAGGAGGTTCCCCATCACGGTGCGGTGGTTGAAGAGCGGGTAGTGCTGCGCCACGACGCCCACGCGGCCGCGTTCCACCGGCTGCTGCGCCTCGCCCACGAGCACCGTTCCCGAGTCGGGCGCGTTGAGCCCCGCGATGATGCGGAAGAGCTGGGTCTTGCCCATGCCCGAGGGGCCGAGGAGGCCCACCACCTGCCCGGTGGTCTGGCCCGCCCGCTGGATGTCCTTGATCTCGAGGTTCACGTCCCGAAGGATCGGGCGGCCGCCGAGCGCGAGGTTGACCCCCGAGACCTTGAGGAGCGTCGCCCCCACCGTGTAGACGTCGCTCATCGGCGCTCCAGAGAGAGGTCGGCGTACGGGCAGGCGGCCTTCTTGAGCTGCCCGATCACGACGTCCTGGACGAGCCCGATGAAGAGGATGAGGAGCTGGATCGCGAACACCTCGGGCAGCTTGAAGTGCTTGTTCTGGTTGAGGAGCATCGCGCCGATGCCGCCCTCGGAGCGCGAGATGCCCTCGACCATCGTGAGCATCATCCAGCCGATCGCCGCGTTCTGACGGAACACCTCGAACGCCTGGTCCATCGTGCCGAGGATCACGACCTCCCACACGGCCTGCCCCTCGCTCATGCGCAGCGTGCGCGCGTGGTCGAACTTCTCGCGCGGGATCTCGGCCACCACGGACGCCATGGAGGTCACGAAGAACACCGTCATGCCGAACACGAGGAGCGCGATCTTGAGCGGACGTCCTCCGCCCACCATGAGAGTGAAGACGAGCGTCAGGCCGATGAGGCCGAGGAATCGGCCCTTGGAGACGGCCTGTGCGATGGGCCGGAAAGCCGGCAGCACCGTGAGGTACGAGAGCGCGAGCGAGATCGCGGCCGTGATCGCGAGGGCCTGCACGTTCATGCCCACGCTCGTGAAGAGCTCCCGGCCGAGCCCTTCCTCGAACCAGAGCCGCTTGAGCGCCGAGACGACCTCGAGGGGCTTGGGGAGCACCGCGAACGGGGAGCCGATCCAGATGAGCAGGAAGATCCCGGCCTCGACGGCGACCAGGATCTGCATCGCCCCGCTCGAGAGGACGCGGTTGGGGCTGAAGGCGTGCTTCAGCGAGGAAAGAGACGACTTCTGCACGGCCCGAGTCTAAAAG
>JAEUQS010000493.1 GCA_016789625.1 Acidobacteriota bacterium
GGGTCCTTTCCGGGCTTCTCGACCTTGGGACCCGGGGCGGGAAAGAACTGGACCGGTATGGGAGGTGGAGCTTCAGGGACGGTCATCAGGCGGATCAGCCCGAGAGGGTCGTCCTCGGCCGCCGTCGACAGGACGCGGGGCTTCGGAGGCGGCGCCACCATGAGCCAGATGAAGATCAGCAGGTGCGCGATGATCGAGAGGTAGATGCCGCGCTCGATGGTGAAGCGGAAGCGGCCCTCGTCCGGCGCGACACCCTCCGGGTCCACCCCGGCGAGCAGCCAGGGCTGGGGGACGAGGCTCTCCTGAAAGGGGTCCTCGCCCGGCGGCAAGCCGCCCGGCGGCGGCCAGGGAACGAGCGGCTCGTCCGACTCGGGGTCGTTGAGCTTGACGACGGTGAGTGCGCTGATCGGAACCCTCTCTGGTCTTCTCTCGGACTTTTCGCGTTCGTCCGGCCTCCCGGAACGGCACGCTCCCGACCATGTTATGGGAAGTTCGTGCCAGCACCATCGTCCCCGGGCGCGGGATGACAGGTCCGGGGACTCGTGATAAAACCCAACCCGCTGACTTTCAAAGCTCTTGAGGGTGAGCTACGGCTCACCCTTTTTCATTGACGCCCCACTTTTTCTCACTCCACCTGACCAACTCAGACCCCCGAGGAGACCCGTTCCCTCACGCGTGACCACCCCCAGCTCGTCCCGTCCGCCACTCCCCTTCGATGAGGAGATTCTCGAAAAGCTCCGCCGTGAAGTCGCGGTCGAGGGACTCGAGCTGTGTCACGTCGACTGGGTTCCCGGCCGCAGCCGCGGCCGGCTGACCTTTTACATCGATCGCGACGGCGGCGTGAATCTCGATCACTGTGAACGGGCCTCCCACATCATCGACCCCATTCTCGAGAACGTGCCCGGACTGGCGAACGCCTTTACCCTCGAAGTCTCCTCGCCCGGGCTCGACCGCCCACTCTGGACCCTGGCCGACTGCCTGCGCTTCCTGGGGCGCAGGGTGACGGTTCAGCTTCGAACCAAAGTCAACGGAACCGCACGGCTCAAGGGTGTCCTCGAAACCGTCCAGGGGGACGAGGTGACCGTCCTTGATGAGGATCAACGGCATCGCTACACTGTGCGGTTCGGCGACGTGAAGATCGCCAGGCTGATCCCGGATTTCTGATCCGGGTTTGCCGCCCGCGATCCCGCTCGACACGAACCACCCGGACGACACGGAGAGACCGACGAGATGACACCCAAGAAGGCCGCCTCAAAGACCGCGCTCGCCAAGGCCCCCGCCAAGGCGGCGAAGGCTCCCCCGCCGACGCGGGCGGATGAGATTCTCGATGCTCTCAAAGCCGCCTCGCGCGACAAGGAGATCGATTTCGAGCGCCTCGTCTCCGCCCTCGAGGAGGCGATCGCCACGGCGGCCCGCAAGGTCTACAAGGTCCGCGAGATGGCGGCCCGGTTCGATCCGAAGTCGGGCGAGCTGACCGCCTGGACGCCGTATCGCATCGTCGACCAGAAGACGAAGCCGGAAGTCCCGGAGGCCGACGCGGCCCCGATCGACCCCGACGACGTTCCGCTCGGAGCCTCCGTGACTCCGCTCGCGGCCGCGACGGCCGTCGACCCCGACCGGGAGGTACGCCTTCCGTACGTGGAAGTTCTCCCCGAGGAGGTCCCCGCGCTCCTCACCGGCGAGCTCTCGGGCAAGGGGTGGACTGTCGTGAGGGTCGACGAGCAGGGCGGCGAGGCCGTCATCACCCCGGCCGAGGCCGAGGTGGGCGACGAGATCCGTCTCTACCGCTCGACCGAGGGGCTCGGCCGCATCGCGGCTCAGAGCGCCAAGCAGGTGCTCTACCAGAAGGTCCGCGAGGCCGAGCGCGACAACATCTTCAACGAGTACATCGGCAAGCTCGGCGACCTCATCACGGGCACCGTCAAGCGGTTCGAACGTGGCGACATGATCGTCGACCTCGGCCGCACCGAAGCCGTCATCCCGCGCGATCACCAGTCGCGCGCGGAGCGCTACACGCAGGGCGAGAGGGTCCGCGCGGTGCTCGCCGACGTCCACAAGAACCCCAAGGGCTCACAGCTCGTGCTCTCCCGCACGGTGCCGGAGCTCCTCATGCGCCTCATGGAGATGGAAGTTCCCGAGATCTACGACGGCACCGTCGTGATCCGGGGCTGCGTCCGCCAGCCGGGCGACCGCGCCAAGGTGGCGGTGGCCTCGCGGGAGCGCGACGTGGACCCCGTGGGCGCCTGCGTCGGCATGCGGGGCGCGCGCGTGCAGGCCATCATGCGCGAGCTCCGCGGCGAGCGCATCGACATCATCCAGTACTCCGACGACCTCGTCACGTACGCCCAGAACGCGCTCTCCCCTGCCAAGATCACGCGCGTCTCGGCCATGCCCGCCGAGGAGGCCTCGGAGAACCCCGAGACCGACGAGAACGGCAATCCGGTCGACCCCGTGCCGACGCTCGAGTGCATCGTCGAGGAAGATCAGCTCTCCCTCGCGATCGGCAAGCGCGGACAGAACGTCCGCCTCGCCGCGGCGCTCATCGGCGCGCGCATCGAGATCAAGAGCGAGCAGGCCGTCAAGGCCGAGGTCGCTCAGGCCCTGCAGCGGATGCTGCTCTCCTCGCAGCGCCGGGGAACGGCTCTCGCCGAGCTCGTCGCGATCGACGAGGCCTGGGTGCCGATCTTCGAGGCCGCGGGCATCGTCTCCGTCGGCGACCTCCTGGAGGCCGCCGAGGAAGCCGAGGACGGCTCCCGCAAGCTGGACGAGGTCACGGCCCTCACCGAGGCCGACCGCGAGGCCGCGCTCGAGGCGGCCGAGGAATACGAGTCCTCCCCTGAAGAGGAACCGGAAGAGGAACCCGAGGATGACCCGGAAGATCCGGAGGGTGGCCTGGTCATGGCCGACGAGGTTGACGGGGATTCGGGCGACGCCGGTGACGGCGGCCAGCCCGTGGAGTCCCAGTCCTGACCGGGATCTGGGTTAAGAGTCGAGGAAAGAGAACCAAGTGAAGACCATGTCCGCCAAGTTCACAGTCGTCGAGCTCGCCAAGATGATGGGAAAGCCGGCCCAGGAAGTGCTTTTCCTTCTTCAGGGTATCGGCGTCGATGTGAAGTCCACCGACTCCGTCCTGGATCCCGGGACCGCTCAGGCGATCCTCACCGGGAAGACGCAGGCCCCCAAGTCCCTCATCGTGCGCCAGACCCCCGCGCCGGGAGCCGCTCCCGCGGCTCCGGTCGCCGCAGGCCGCGCCAAGACCGAGCGCGCCGCCCTGAAGCGCATCAAGATCGTCGAGAAGACGGGCGAGGAGGAAGCCGCGGACGGCGCCCCCTCCACGGCGGAATCTCCGGTGAGCGAAGCTCCATCCGCCGTGGTCGCCGGAGCCCCGGCCACCGCGGCCACGTCCGCTGCGCCCTCGGGGGGCACCGCCGCGGAGGCCACGCCGCCGCGTAAGGCGACGGCGCGTGCGACCGAGCGCTCCGAGGCAGCCTCGGCGCCGAAGGACGGCGCGACCACGGCCGCCACGGCGGCCGAGGCGCCGGCCGAGACCCGCACGGCCCCGCTCGAAGCGTCTCAACCCATCGGAGAGCCAGCACCCGCGAAGCCGGAAAAGGCCCCGAAGGCGGAGAGGTCCTCCGCCGCGACTCGGGCTGCGGCAGCCGCCGCAGCGGCTGCGGCCGCGATGGCGTCTTCCGCGGACCAGGCTGCTGCCGCGCCCGCCGACTCGGCCTCGGCGGCCTCTGCGGCCCCGGCGAAAGATCCCAGGGAGAAGGCCCCGAGCGCGGAAGCGGTCACCCCGTCGCCGGCAGCTGCCTCGCCTTCTGCTTCCGCACCGGTCTCCCCCGTCGCGCCGTCGGAACCGGCCCTGCCGGCTTCCAGGAACGAAGCGTCCGCCGGCGCCGCGACACGGCCCCCGGCCCCCGGGCCGGAAGCACCTCGCTCCGCTCCTCGCGCCTCGGGTGTGACGGGCAGCGCCGTGATCGCGCCGCCGCCCTCGGCGGCCGCCCCAGCGGCCTCTTCCGCAGCTGCCGCCACGCCCCCGGTCCGCCGCCCCGTGCCGCCTCGTGCCGCTCCCTCTCCCGGCCCCCGTTCGGCCGCGCCCCAAGCGCATCGTTCGACCGCTCCGCAGGCTGCGGCAGCCAAGGCGGCGGCCGGCCCCGCCGGCGCGCTCGGACGAATCCTCAAGCGAACCGGCGAGCTGCCCGCCCGCTCGGCCACGGCCTCGGGGCCCAGCTCGAGCATGGTCGAGACCTCTTCCGGGGCGATCGCCGGCCCCAACACACCCGGCGTGATGAAGGCCGGAATGGCTCCGCACGGAAGCCACGGCGGTCATGGAGCGCATTCCGACCGCGGGGCTGCGCCTCATGCGCCCCATACGCCCCACCAGACCCACCAGGCCACACACACCTCCCATGCGCCGTCGCACGCGCCGCAGGCTCCGCAGGCCTCTCCGATGGCTTCGCACGCCACGCCGTCCGGCCCCGGCGCCGCATCCCAGCAGGTCGGCGCACCGGCGCAGGCGGGCATGCCTCAGACCCCCACGCCGGCGGCCCCTCCCCTCCGCGGGGCGGGCGGCCTCGGCCGCGCGGTGATCGCCGCGCCGACTCCGCAGACGGCGCGCATCGTGCGCGCGGCCACCCAGCCGCCCGCTGCACCTCCTCAGATGGCTCCGCGCCCCGGCTTCGCGCCGCGGCCCGGCGGCACGTTCACGCCCCGGCCCGGCGGCGCCCCCGGCACGTTCACTCCCCGGCCGGGCGGGTCCTTCCCTCCGCGCCCGGGCGGATCCTTCCCGCCGCGGCCGGGCGGATCCTTCCCTCCCCGCCCCGGATTCGGTCGCGGTCCCATGACCCCGGCCATTCCCCCGCCGGCGCTCGGCGCCGACAAGAGGCGCAAGGACGCCAAGCCCGGCAGCACCGTCGTGCGCAAGGACGACGTCAAGAAGCCGGCCTCCAAGAAGCTCCGGACGAAGGAGGTCGCCGCGCTCGAAGAAGACATGCGCGACTACCTCGGGACGTTCACGCCCGACACCTACGACGACATCCCGGCGGGCGGTGAGATCGATCCCAACAAGCCGCTCTCCAAGTCCGCGCAGCGGCGTGCCGCCAAGAAGACCGTCGAGGGCGAGTCCGGCGCGGTCGTCGGAATCAAGAAGGGTGCGCCCACCGGCCCCGTCTTCCTCTCCGAAGGCGTCACCGTCAAGGAGCTCAGCGACAAGACCGGCATCCTGGCGAAGGACCTCATGAAGTCCTTCTTCCAGCGCGGCGTCTTCGCGACGATCAACCAGCCCGTCGACCCGAAGGTCGCCGTCGAGATCGCCCGCGAGTTCGGTATCGACGCCGCCATCGTCTCGTTCGAGGAAGAGCTCGAGCTTTCCCGCCAGCAGGCCCAGATCGACAAGGCGGAGAAGACCGCCGGCGAGGTCACAGACGCCACCCCCGCGGCCCCGGCCGCGGTGCGCCTGCCCCGCGCTCCCGTCGTCACCGTCATGGGTCACGTCGACCACGGCAAGACCTCGCTCCTCGACGCCATCCGCAAGGCCGACGTCGCGGCGGGCGAGGCCGGCGGCATCACGCAGCACATCGGCGCCTACCGCGTCGAGACCCGTGGCAAGAACATCGTGTTCCTCGACACCCCGGGCCACGAGGCCTTCACCATGATGCGTTCCCGTGGCGCGAAGGCGACGGACATCGTCGTCCTCGTCGTCGCGGCCGACGACGGCGTCATGCCCCAGACCTCGGAGGCCATCGACCACGCGAAGGCCGCGAAGGTTCCCATCGTCGTGGCGATCAACAAGATCGACAAACCCGAGTCCAACCCCGGGCGGGTGAAGCAGGAGCTCGCCGAGAAGGGCGTCATCGTCGAAGAGTTCGGCGGCGACGTCGTCAGCTGCGAGATCTCCGCCAAGGCCAAGATCGGCATCGACCAGCTCCTCGACATGATCCTGCTCCAGGCCGATCTGCTCGAGCTCAAGGCCACCCCCGAGGGCCCGGCGCGCGGCGTCGTCCTCGAGGCTCGCCGCGAGGTGGGCCGCGGCACCCTCGCCTCCGTTCTCGTGCAGCAGGGCACCCTCAAGGTCGGCGACGTGTTCTTCGCGGGCACGGCCGTCGGCCGCGTGCGCGCCATGCTCGACGATCATGGCCGCCGTGTGGAGCTCGCGGGTCCCGCCACCCCCGTCGAAGTCATGGGCTTCGAGGACATCCCCAACGCCGGCGACACCCTCCAGGTCGTCGACGACGAGGGCAAGGCGCGTCAGGTCTCCTCGTTCCGCTCCCAGAAGGAGCGCGACGAGGTGCTCGCCAAGAGCGCCCGCATGTCGCTGGATTCCCTGTTCACCCGCTTGAAGCAGGGCCAGGCGAAAGATCTCGCGCTCATCGTGAAGGCCGACGTCCACGGCTCCGAAGAGGTGCTCGTCCAGACCCTGAACAAGCTCTCCACCGAGAAGGTCAAGGTCTCCGTGCTCCACTCCGGCGTCGGCGCGATCTCCGTGAACGACGTGCTCCTCGCCTCCGCCTCCGAGGCCATCATCATCGGCTTCAACGTGAGGCCGGAGAAGAAGGCCCAGGAGCTGGCCGAGAAGGAAGGCGTCGACGTGCGCCTCTACTCGGTCATCTACACCGTGACCGACGAGATCAAGAAGGCCATGACCGGCCTCCTCGACACCGTCAAGCGCGAGGCCTTCCGGGGCCGTGCCGAGGTGCGCGACACGTTCCGCGTGCCGAAGATCGGCGTCATCGCCGGCTGCTTCGTGCTCGACGGGGTCATCCCGCGCAACGCCGGAGCGCGGCTCGTGCGCGACGGCCGCGTGGTCTACGAGGGCAAGATCGGCTCGCTGCGACGCTTCAAGGACGACGCCAGC
>JAEUQS010000523.1 GCA_016789625.1 Acidobacteriota bacterium
GGCAGCTGGGCGGCGGCGGCCTTCGGGTCGGTGTCCGCAGCCTGACGGACCTTCTTGATCGTGCCGCGCACCGCGGACTTCACCGCGCGATTCGCGGCCCTGAGGCGGGTGCTCTGCTCCGCCCTCTTCTTCGCCTGCTTCGTATTGGCCATGGGGAGATTTCGTACCTCTCTTGGTCGTTGGTGAATGGACTCTTCACGCCGAAAGCGGCGCGAAACCCGGGAGTCTAGCCGGGAATGGCTGGCACGTCACCTGAAAGGTCGGGCGAGGCTCCTCTCGAGCCCCGCCCCGGAGAGCGTCAGAGCGCCTGAGGCGTTCCCGCGCCCGAAACTACCGGGCGTCGGAGCCGAGGGCGCGAAGCCGGTTCCGCGCGCTCTTGGCTTCGTCGGTCTCGGGGTACTCGTGCACGACGAACTGGAGCTGCACGATGGCCTGGGCCTTCTCGCCGAGCTCGAGATGGGAGAGCCCCTTCTTGAAGTGCGCGGCGGCCGCCTTGTCGCTCCTGGGGAAGGTCTTCACGAGCTTGTCGTAAGCCGCGATCGCGTCCTTGTGCTTCTTCTGGGCCGAGAAGCACTCGCCGATCCAGTACGTCGCGTCGTCCGAGAGGTCCGTCTTGGGATACGTCTCGACGAACTCCTCGAAGCCCTGGCGGGCGAGCTCGAACTGGCCGCGCTGGTAGTCCGCGGTGGCCTGCGCGTAGAGATCCGATGGAGACGGCCCGCGCGACCCACCGGCCGGTGTCGCCGGAGCGGTCACCGGAGCGGCCGGGTTCCCCATGGGGACCGTGCCGGACGCCGAAGCCGCCGCGAGGCGAGCCTGGGTGTCTGCGATCTGCGTTGAGAGCTGCGCGAGCCGGCGGTTCGCGTCCTCGAGCTTGCCCGAGAGCCCCTGCATCTCCCGGATGAGGTCATTGAACTTCGTGCCGAGGTCGGCATTCGAGCGCAGGACCTTGTCGGACTGCTGCTTCAGGCTGTCGTTGAGCTTGCCGATCTCGTCTTTCGAGCTGGACTGCTTGGCGAGCTCCTCGACCTTCTTCTCGACGTCGGAAATGTGCGAGTGCAGGCGATTGAAGTCCTCACCGGACTGGCATCCTGAAGCCAAAAGGGCGAGCGCCCCCAGAACGGGGGCGCCGAGGGCTCCTGAAAATCCGCGCTTCATCGGTCAGCGCGCCGTGACGAGGAACTGGGCGCGCCGGTTCTTCGCCCAGGCTTCTTCGGTCTGCGACGGGTCGAGCGGCTTCTCCTTGCCGTAGCTGATGATCTCGAGCCGGCTCGACGAGATGCCGAGGGAGACGAGATAGTCCTTGACGGCATCGGCGCGCTTCTCGCCGAGCGCGAGGTTGTATTGCGCGGTGCCGCGCTCGTCGCAGTGCCCCTCGACTCGCACCTTCACCGTGGGGTACTTGGCAAGCCAGTCGGCGTTCGCCTGCAGCTTTGCCTTGTCCTCCTCACGGACGTCGTACTTGTCGAACTCGAAGTTCACGGTCTTGAGGTAGCCCCGCTTGTTGATCTCGTCGACGTTCGGCGGCAGCTCTTCGCCCGTCATGGGCTTGGATTCGTAGCCACCCGTGTCGGTCGTGACCGTGCGGACGGGGGCGGGGGTCGGTGTGGTCGCCGGAGTGGGGGTCGGCGCGACGTCCGCGGCGGGCTTGGGCTTCGATGG
>JAEUQS010000547.1 GCA_016789625.1 Acidobacteriota bacterium
GCGCGGCGCCGCCGCGGGCCGCGGCGCCTCGCCGGGACCCGGAGGGGCGGGGGGCTGCTCGGAGGGGTCCACGATGGGCGCCGGTGTCGCGTAGTACGCGGCCTCGTCGGGCTCGGGCTCGGGGGCCTTGCGGATCATCAGCGCCGGCCCCTGTCCCGACTTCCCGAACAGGATGTCCACCGCGGGGGTCTGGGCATCGCACTTCAGCTGCGTGCGGAACTTCTGCTCCACCAGCGCTTCGAGAGCCTTGCCGGGAGCGAGCTCCCCCGCCACGGCGCGGAAGGAATCTTCCGACAACGGCTCGCGGCCCACGACCTGGCGGCTCGTTCCCTTGAGCATGAAGATCTTCTCTCCGGGAACGAGGTACAGCGCGTCTCCGTCGGTGCGGAGAAAGTTCCTGACGAGCGCTTCGATCTTCGACGCCATCTCTCGGCTCCTCTTAGAACGACACGCGCACGACGCGCGTCTTGGCCACCAGAACGAGCTTGTCTCCGTGACCGAGCGAGATGAAGGGGCCCTGTGCGTTCATCACGTCGCTCATGCGCTCGTAGCCCTCGGGCGCGACCGAGCGGAGGACTCCAGTGATCTCCTCGCCGGAGTCGAGGTGCAGCGTCAGGACGTCGAGGGAGGCACCGCCCGGCAGGTCGACGGGCGCGCCGGGGCTGTCGGCCGGGATCTCCGCGTAGCGGATCTGGCGCCTCGCGACAAGCATGTTGCCGCCCCGGTCGAGACCCACGAAGAGGAAGTCCTTCGAATCCTGGAGGATCACCTCCAGCGGCGTGAAGCCCGACTCGCGCGACGGATCGGCCAGGAGCCAGACGGTGCCCTCGATCTCTTTGCCGTCGGTGAGGCGCAGCCTCACGTGGCACGGAAGGGTCGACGTACGGGGCGATTCCGACATGAGGCCTCCTGGTACCGGCGGGATCCCGTGATGTTACGGCAGGCCGCTAGCAGAGATATTGCGGCACGCCCTCGAGCTCCTGGACGGCCTCCGGACGGCCCCGCTTCCTCCGTTCGAGGAGGATGCGGATGGTCTCTTTCACCATCGTCACGAACGGCACCGCGATGAACATGCCGAGGACGCCGAGGAGCTGCTCGCCCGCGAGGATCGAGACGATCACCAGCACGGGGTGCTGATGCACGCTCCGGCCGATCGTGAGGGGCTGCAGGATCATGTCGTCCACGAGCTTCAGCACCACGTAGACGAGCGCCACGCGCCCCACGCCCTCGAGGCCGAGCCCCTGCGTCACGGCCACGAGCGAGGAGGCCGCGAAGCCGAGGAGCGGCCCCAGGAACGGCACCACGTTGGCGGCGCCCGTGAGGAGCCCGAGGACGAGCGGATACGGAATCCCCACGGCCCAGAGGGCGAGCGACGAGAGGACGGCGACCGCCACGGCGTCGAGCGCGACGCCGCGCAGGTAACGCCCCACGATGCCGTCCACCTCGCACCACAGCGAGACGGACGTTTCCACGTGCCGCGGCGGCAGGAGGTTCATGAGCCCGTTCTGGAGCCTTCGCGAGTCGCGCAGGAAGAAGAACGCGAAGAACGGCGTGAGGACCGCGAAGAGCGCGATCTTGCCGAGCGGCAGGAGGATCGCGCCGACGCCTCCGCCCTCGCCCCCTCCGAGAAGCTGACGGGTCAGCGACTCCCCCTCCCTGGCGGTGGGAAAGACCCGCGCGAGCAGCGGGAAGGACCTCATGGATTCGCGGTGGGCGACGCTGGCCATGCGGTCGATCTGCCCTTCGAGCTTCGGCAGGTCGCGGAACAGCTCGGCGAGCTGGGCCTTTGCGGAGGGACCCACGGCGAGCGCCAGGGTCACGAGACCCCCGAGAAGAACCGCGAAGAGGGCGTTCACCGCGAGGTCCCGGCGGATCGCGGCGCCCTGGGAGATGACGATGAGCGGGTTGAGGAGGTAGGCGAGAAGCGCCGCGAGGAGCACCGGCGCGAGGAGATGCCGGAGGGCCCAGAGCACGAGGCAGACCGCGAAGACGCCGAGCCAGGGCAGCACGGCCGACGAGGCGCGAACCGCGGGGGCGCCGGTGCCGTCGTCCCGCCGCCGGCTCATGGCGCGGGAACCGCGGCGCGCAGCTCGGCGAGCTGCAGGTTCGTGCGCCGCACGTAGGCCGAGAGCATGCGCAGGAGGTTGCGCATGACGATGAGGGTCAGGGCGCGGTCGGCCTCGACGAGGGCCTCGAAGTCGGAGCGATACAGGATGAGGAGCCGCGAACGGGCGACGACGCGGGCCGTCGCCGAGCGGGGCATCTCGTCGAGGAGCGCGAGCTCACCGAAGCTCGAGCCGGGGCCCAGGGTCGCGAGCACCGCGGCGTCGTCTCCGGCGACGAGGTGCACCTCGCCCTCCCACACGACGAAGAGGCCGCGGCCCGGCTCCCCCTCGTGGAAGACCTCGTCTCCGGCCTCGTAGCTCTTCTCGAAGAGCTTCGCCGAGAGGCGCCCCAGAAAAGCCGAAGGCAGCCCCACGAAAACCGGAGACTGCGACAGGATCTCGACACGTCGCGAGAGCTCCTGATCCTTGGCCCAGGAAAACCAGCGCGCGAACCCGGCTTTCATCGAGGAAGGAAGCGTAGCAGGCCGGAGACGGGCCGGCCCCGGCGGAAATTGCCGTTGACGGCATGACCCGCGGTCATTTAATATCTGACTCGTGGTCAGAAAAGCCTTCCGCGCCTTCGCCGTGCTCACCCTGCTGAGCACTCTCGCCCTCGCGGCCTTCCTGCGGATCTCCTACGGTGGCGGCAAGCCCTACCCGGATCTCAGCGGCACGCCCCGGGTTCCGGAGAGCGGGCTCGAGGTCG
>JAEUQS010000591.1 GCA_016789625.1 Acidobacteriota bacterium
CTTCGATGCCGAGATCATCAAGGTCGCAAGGCGCTACCTGAAGATCTCGGGCACGTACAACGCGGCCGACCTCGTGGCGTCGGCCAAGCGGGTGCGGCACGAGGTCAGCGACGAGGTCACGCCGAGCGCGCAGAAGCACCTCGACGAGAAGTTCATGGCGTCGCGCACGCCCACGCCGGCGGGCTCGCTCTCCACGGGCCCCAAGGTCATCGGCCCGGCTGCGCAGCACGAGGCGACCTCCAAGATCGTCGAGAGCAAGGAGCTCCCGAAGGTCAAGGACGTCTACCCGCCGAACGAGAAGAAGGGCAACCTCGCGCTCCCTCTCCTCGCCGGCGCCATCGTCGTCCTCGGCATCGGCGGTTTCCTGCTCCTGCGTTCCACGGGCAAGTCCCCCGATCCCCTGCCCACTCCGGTTCCGGTCGCGGCCACTCCCGTGCCCGAGTCTCCGGTCCCCACCGTGGTGGTGCCGGCCTCGACGGCGCCGGAGCCGACGGCCGTTCCCGCCGCGCCGCAGGCCACGCAGCCGCCGTCTCGCTCGGAGGCGCAGGTGAACGCCGAGTTCCTCGTGAAGACGCTGGAGCGCGCGCGGGCCCGCGCCGAGCAGGAGAAGGCGGCCGAAGGGGCCGCGACGTCCTGGAACGCGGCGCAGGCGAAAGAGCGCGAGGGCCGGCGCCTCATGGAGCGAAAGCAGTACGAGCCCGCGGCCACGGCGCTCCAGGCGGCGGTCGATCTGTATCAGGAATCGGAGCGCATGGCCCGCAGCGTGGCCGACCGTGCCAAGGGCGCGGCCTCGGTGCCGGTCGCGCCGGTGCTCCCCACGGCCACGCCCATCGTGATCGTCAAGGAAGTCATCGCGACGCCGGTGCCCGCTCCGCCCACGAAGCCACCGGCCGTCGAGGCTCCCGCCGTCTCCGAGGACCAGCAGATCCGCGACACCATTCGCCGGTTCGCGCAGGCCTACTCGACGTTCGACGTCGAGACCTACGTGAGGCTCCTGCCCTCCGCGGCGTCGCGGCGCGACTCGATTCGGAAGAGCTTCGACCAGATGGCCTCGCAGCAGCTCCAGATCGACATCCTCTCCATCGACCGCAAGGGCAACGAGGCGACCGTCCGCGCGAGCGAGCGGCGCGTGCTGAACCCCAAGGTGGGCTCGACGCAGAGCCCGCCCGCGCGCGACACGACGATGAAGATGGAAAAGCGCGCCGACGGCTGGGTGATTACGAGCCTCAATTAGTGATCCTGGGGGATCCCGCAGGGATCCCTCAGCGGTCCTACCGGACCGCAGGGCTTCTCGATCCCCCCAGGCCCCCCACCAGGGATCGGGTGCTGGTGATACCTTCCCGCGGTGAGCGACGGAAGAAACGAGCCCTGCCGCTGCGGAAGCGGAAAGAAGTACAAGAAGTGCTGCCTGCCCCTCGACCAGACGGTGCGGGCGGAGCGAGCGAAGGCCGAGCGGGAAGCTGAAGAGGCTCCGCCCCTGAAGGACGCCGTCGAGGCGTTCACCTGGGCCGAGGGATACCTCCTCGCAGAGGGCCTTTCCCCCTGGGGCGCGTCGGTCGCGGCCGCGGTCGAGGCCGTGGACTTCTACTGGGACGAAAAGCTGGCGGTCGAGCCCGAGGGGATCTTCCGGCCCCTGGTGGATCTCGAGTCGTTCGTCGAAGACCTCTGCCTGGAGCTGGGCGTCGACGACGACCTTCTCCACTCGCTCGTGACCGGACACCTCGCCACGACGCTCGCGCTCGGCCCCCGGGGTCTCTGCGCGGCCGAGCTCCTCGCCGAGGAATACGGCGACCGGCTCCCGGAGCGCGCCCTGCGGGCCCTGAAGGCCATCGCGTCGGCCACTGACGAGATCTGCATCATGGGTACCGACGAGGCCGTCTCCTGGGACGGTCCACCGCCCCAGGACGACACGGCCGTCCGCCGTGTGGCCCGGTTCGGGGGCGAGGCCGCTGCGTTTCTCGACGCGCCGTTCAGCGGTCCCGGCATCGCCCTCGCGGGCGCCCGCGAGACCAGCCTCGGCATCGCGGCGGACATCGCGAAGGAGACGGGTCTCGTCTTCCGCCCCGGCCGCGAGCTGAGCCTCACCGGCCTCCTCATCGCGAGCTCGGTGATGAGCGGGGACGACGAAGACAGCGAGGACGACGAAGGTCACGTCCACGGCGAGAACTGCGACCACGACTGAGGCTGGGCCGGGCTACTCCTCGAGGTAGGTGTACCGCGAGAGCGCCGTGTCGAAGTCCTTGGCGATCGCCTTGGCTTCGCTCTCCTTGAGCCCGCGCTTCTCGGTGGCCTTGCGGAGCTGGTTCCACACGCCCCCGAGGATCTCCTGGCGGTCGAAGTTCATGTACTCGAGCACTCGGGCGCAGCTCTCGCCGGGCAGAACGTCCTGGAGCCGCGTGCGGCCGCTCTCGTCCACCACGGCGAGTACCTCGTTCACCTCGCCGAAGAGGTTGTGGAGGTCGCCCAGGACGTCCTGGTACGCGCCCACCAGGCAGAAGCCGATGAAGTAGGGGTCCTTGTTCATCGTGTGGAGCGGCAGAGCCTCGCGAATGTCGCGAAGGTCGATGAACTTCTCGATCTTGCCGTCGCTGTCGCACGTGATGTCGGCCAGCGTGCCGATCTCGCTCGGCTTCTCGCGGAGGCGGTGGATGGGAAGAATCGGGAAGAGCTGGTCGATGGCCCAGGAATCGGGGATCGACTGGAAGACCGAGAAGTTCAGGACGTACTTGTCGGCCACCATCATGTCGAGGTCCTCGAACTCCTCGGGGACCTCCTTGAGGCCCTTCACGAGCCGTCGGATCTTGTCGCACACGTTCCAGAACAGGATCTCGCCCTTGGAACGGTCCTCGAGCGAAACGTAGCCGAGGTTGAAGAGCGTGAACAGCTCTTCCTTGTACTGCAGCGCGTCGTGGTAGCTCTCGCGGATGTTCTTCGAGGTGATGCTCGAGAGCGTTTCCGAGAGCTCGCGCACCACGTGGTTCACGTCGCCCGTGATCTTCACCACGCGGCCCTGCTCGATGCGGTCGGAGACGTCGAGCACGTTCGTGACGAGCACCGAGTGATACGCCGTCACGGCGCGGCCCGATTCCGTCACGAGCGTGGGCACCGGGACTTCCTCTTCCTCGCAGATCGTCTTGATGGTGTAGACGACGTCGTTCGCGTACTCCTGAACCGTGTAGTTCATGGAGGAGTCGAACACGGTCTTGGAGCCGTCGTAGTCGACGCCGAGCCCGCCGCCGAGGTTGAGGTACTTGATCTCGACGCCCGAGCGGTTGAGCTTGGAGTAGACGCGGCCCGCTTCCTTGATGGCCGCCTTGATCTTGCGGATGTCGGTGATCTGCGAGCCGATGTGGAAGTGCAGCATCACGAGGCTGTCGAGCATCTTCCGCTGCTTGAGGATCTCCACGGCCTCGAGGAGCTCGGTGGTGGTGAGGCCGAACTTCGCGCTCTCGCCGCCGCTCTTGGCCCACTTGCCCGAGCCCCGCGCGTCCAGCTTGGCGCGCACGCCGATGAGCGGCGCGACGCCGCGCTTCTTGGCGACCTCGAGGATGCGGTGGAGCTCGGACACCTTCTCCAGCGTGAGGATGACCGTCTTCCCCATCTGGATGCCGTGGAGCGCGAGGCGGATGAACGCCTCGTCCTTGTAGCCGTTCGTCGTGATGATGGCTTCGGGCGAGAGCTCCTGCGAGAGCGCGGCGAGGAGCTCGGGCTTGCTGCCCGCTTCGAGGCCGGAGCCGTAGCGGCGTCCGGCGTCGATGATCTCCTTCACCACGACCTTCTTCTGGTTCACCTTGATGGGAAAGACGCCGCGGTAGACGCCGTCGTAGTCGAACTCCTTGATGGCCTTCTTGAAGGCCTCGTTCAGCTCGCGGACGGCGCTCTCGAGGATCTGCGGGAAGCGCACGACGATGGGCGTCGCGGTGCCGCGCAGGGCGACCTCGTCGACCACGGCCTTCAGGTCGATCGAGCGGTGGGCCTCGCGAGTGGGGTGCACGAGCAGATTGCCTTCGTCCGAGACGGAGAAGTAGTCCTTCCCCCAGTTCTCGATTCCGTAGAGCTTCTCGGCCTCGCTCCACTTCTCGGGGGCGCGGGTTTTCTTCTGGGGCTTCTTGGACTTCTCGGCGTGCGACATCGGGCCGGGAGTTTAGGTGAAGGGG
>JAEUQS010000613.1 GCA_016789625.1 Acidobacteriota bacterium
TTCGGAGCGCACCGTTCCGCGAGCCTTCTTGGTGAACTCGATGGAGAGGCCGGTGAGGATCGCGCGCCCCTCGGGCGGCATCGCCATCGACATCGCGAGGCCGGTCGTGAACTCGGCGAGGTTCATCTGGGCGATCGCGTGGATCGAGTCCAGATGGTTCCGCACGGAGCGCCGGTCGGTGAGGACGACCTCGGCGTGGCCGGGCTCGAGGACGTCGACCCTCGCGCCGATGGAGCCGGTATAGGGAATCATCACGCCGCAGACCTTGCTGAACAGCCACTTTCCGCCCGGAAGGGGGGAAAGGCGCAGCCAGGCATCACGCAGCTTCTTCTCGGGAGACTTGGGGGTCGGCTTCATCGCGGGCGGATTGTAGGTGCGCCAGCCGAATCCCTTCGCCTGCTACCATCCGCCGCTCCCCGGCGCGTTCCCTGCGCCGATCTTCCCCGCGGAGGCCCCACTCATGCCGGAAGTCATTCTCGAAGAAGCGCGCACGCTGCCCGCATCGGCCTACGTTCCCCTCGGGCGAACGGGGCGCACGGTGTCGCGCGTCGGCTTCGGCACCTATCGCGTCGACGACCGGCACCCGGCCCACCGCGAGGCCCTCGAGCTGGCCCTCGACTCCGGCATCAACCTCGTCGACACCTCCACCAACTACGGCGACGGACACAGCGAGCTCCTCGTCGGCCAGGTCCTCAAGGCCCGCGCTGCAGCGGGAAAAGACAATTCGGGCATCACCCTCGTCACCAAGGCCGGCTACGTGCAGGGCTCGAACCAGCGCGAGGCGCACCGCCGTTTCAAGGCCGGAAGCCCCTGGCCCGAGATGACCGAGTACTCGAAGGACTGCTGGCACTGCATCTCGCCCGCCTTCCTCAAGGACCAGATCACGTTCTCGCTGGACCGCCTCGCGCGTCCGCGCGTCGACGTCTTCCTTCTGCACAACCCCGAGTACTTTCTCAGCGATCAGCACAACAAGAGGGTCAACTCCGAGGAGGCGCAGGACGAGTTCCACGCCCGGCTCACCCGGGCGTTCGCGCACCTCGAGACCGAGGTCGCCGCCGGCCGCATCGGGTCGTACGGCATCTCCTCGAACACGTTCATCGTGCCGCGCGACCGGCACGACTTCGTGGACCTCACGCGGGTGCTCGAGAACGCGGGCCCCGGCTTCTCGGTCATCCAGCTTCCCCTGAACCCCGTGGAGCTGGGCGCGAGAGAGAAGCACCACACCCGCGACAAGCGCAGCGTGCTCGACGTGGCGAGGGCCGCGGGCCTGGGCGTCCTCGTGAACCGCCCGCTCAACGGCTTCAGCCAGCAGAGCCTCGTGCGTTTCGCCGCCATCGCCCCGCCGTTCCCCGTGGTCCCCGGCGCGTCGAGCCGCTCGCTCACGCAGCTCGCGGCGCTGGAGGCCGATTTCACGCGTTCCTTCGCACCCCGCCTCTCCATGGAGAAGGGCGCGCCGCCGCCGGAAGAGCTTCTCGCCGTGCACGACTTCTTCAAGCAGGTCGCGGCCTCGGCCAAGGACATGGTCACCGTCGCGGAATCCTGGGAGCAGTTCGTCGCGCCCCGGCTCAACGAGCTGCTTCCCCAGCTCGAGGAGGCGTTCGAGAAGGATCCCGCGTTCGCGACGTGGAGCCGCGACTACCGCCGGCTCGTGAACGAGGTGGCGTCCTGGGCCGCGCAGCGCGCGCTGGAGAACGAAGCGGCGCGCGGGCAGGGTCTGGCCGACAAGGTGCGCGCGGCGTTCGGCGAGGTGCCGGGCGAGACGATCTCGCAGAAGACGCTCCGCGGCCTCGCGGCCACGCCGGGGGTGGACTGCGTGCTCCTGGGGATGCGGAAGACGCGCTACGTGGAGGACGCGCTCGGGGCGTTCGTTCCTACGGCCTGAGACCTTCGGCCTCGGCGTGCGGTGATAAGTTCTCCGCATGGCCACTTCGAAACGGACGCGGCGCGACGAGATCGACGCTCTCCTCGAGGGCGCGCTCACGGAAGAGGTCTTTCCCAAGACGGCGGGAGACGAGCCTCCGGTGGGCGACTGGCCCGACTGGCTGGACCCGATCGCCAAGGTCGTGCTCGAGGAGACGCGCTCCCATCCCGACGGGCCCATCGCCGGCCTGGCCTCGCTCTCGCGGGCGTACGGCCTCGCGCCCGAGATCG
>JAEUQS010000676.1 GCA_016789625.1 Acidobacteriota bacterium
CGATTCCCTTCTCCGGCGCCTCGGGGTGCCGGACGGACCCTGCACAGTCACAGTCGGACGACGACTGTCGGTTGAAGAGCGAACGCAGACTGAAAACGGAAAGGCCCGGGAGGTGAGTCCCGGGCCGAGAAGAGCCTCAGAAGAGGATCAGGTGAAGGAGGGCTTTGAGTTCAGCTCGCTTCAGCTCACCTGGTCGTCGCCATGGCGCTGCCGGCCCCGGGATTCCCCCAGGCCATCGTACAGGACATGGGACACATTCGGCGCGAGCTCACGATGGGCAATAATCTAGGCGCATCCCCCGGGATGTCAAGGATTATCTCGGCTGCACCTTGACAATTCCGCCGCGGGCGCTCAGATTGCGACTGTGATGTGTCCGTGTCGACTGTCCAACGCACGCCGGGGAGTGGACTTTTCACAGCTCGACCTCTAGCCATTTCGTGAGGCCCGTGACGAAGCCCACCCCCGCAAGGGACGGTGGGCTTTCGTTTTCTTGGGAAAGGAACTCTCTCCGCGCATGAGCATCGAGATCCGGGACATCCAGAGGACGATCGGCGGCTTCGCGGCCCTGCGCGGGGTGAGCCTCGCCGTCGAAACGGGCGAGCTGGTCGCGCTGGTGGGACCTTCGGGCTCCGGCAAGACCTCCCTCCTCCGCATCATCGCGGGGCTCGACCAGCCCGACGCGGGCAGCATCCACCTCTCCGGCGAGGATGCCTCCGCGCGGCACGTGCGCGACCGGCGCGTGGGCTTCGTCTTCCAGCACTACGCGCTTTTCAAGCACATGACGGTCGCGCAGAACGTGGCCTTCGGGCTCACCGTGAGACCGCGCGCCGAGAGGCCGCCGGCGAAGGAGATCCGCGAGCGGGTGACCGCGCTCCTCTCGCTGGTGCAGCTCGAGTACCTGGCCGAGCGCTACCCTTCGCAGCTCTCGGGCGGACAGCGCCAGCGCGTCGCGCTCGCGCGGGCGCTCGCCGTCGAGCCCCGGGTGCTGCTCCTCGACGAGCCCTTCGGCTCTCTGGACGCCGCGGTGCGCATCGAGCTGCGTCGCTGGCTCCGCAGGCTCCACGACGACCTCCACGTGACGAGCGTCTTCGTGACGCACGACCAGGAAGAGGCCTTCGAGGTGGCGGACCGGATCGTCGTGATGAACCAGGGGCTCATCGAGCAGATCGGAACGCCGCAGGAGGTCTTCGATCACCCCGCGACCCCGTTCGTCATGAGCTTCCTCGGAACGACGAACATCTTTCACGGCCGCATCCAGGGAGGAAAGGCCCACCTCGGCCGCTTCACCGTGGACGTCGCCGGCCGCGGCGAGGCCCGCGGCGCGCCGCCGCAGGCGGAGGCGTACGCCGCCGGGTACGTCCGGCCGCACGAGCTCGAGGTCGCGACGGAGGCGTCCGCGGCGGGTGGCCTCTGGACGACGCTCGAGCGCGCCAACGTGGCCGGGACGTTCGTGAAGCTCGAGCTCCTCGACGAGGACGGCCGCTCCCTCCACGCGCACGTGAGCCGCGAGGTGTACGGCGCGCTCGCCGCGAGCGAAGGCGACCGCCTCTACGTGACGCCCAGGACCGTACGGATCTTTCCGGGAGAAGAGCCGGTCAGTCCAGAACGGCCGTGACGACGCCGTTCGCCGCGCTCCGGGCCGCCCGGACGAACTCCTGCCCCAGGTCCTGAGCGATGCGGCGCCGGTCGGTGAGCGAGGCGAGGTAGAACGGCACCACGCAGCCGCAGCGGTCGCAATCGGCCTTGGGCCCCATCATGCATTTTTCCTTCTGCACGCCGTCGGGCCCGAACGCGAAGGCCTTCGTCGAGAAAAGGCAGTTGTCGGTGACCTGCCGCGAGATGTCGGACTTCATGAGCCGGAACGCGCGCTCGGGCAATACGAAGAAATCGCCGTAGATGCGCTTGAGCTCGAGCAGCCGGTCGAGCACGACGTCGCGCTCGGCGAGCGGCAGGAACAGGCTGTCGTCGCCATCGCACATGTCGCCGATGGGCGTGTAGAAGTCGAACGTCATGTGCCGCGCGCCGGCCGCGGCCCAGTCGATGACGGCCTGCTCGAGGCAGTGCGCGTTCGCCCGGGTGATGCAGTAGGCGATCGTCACGCTCAGCGCGGGATGGTCGGCGACGTTCTTGATCGCCTTGGCGTAGATGCCCTTCTTCCGCCGGATCTCTTCGTGAATGGCCTCGTCGCCGTCGATCGAGATGTACCAGCTCACGTCGGGCCAGTCGGGCAGCGGGATCGTGCCGTTCGTGACCACGGTGTTGTACTTGAAGAAGCGGCGGCCCTGCTCGATGAGCTGCCTTCGCATGAGGGGCTCGCCGCCCACCCACGTGCACTGGAAGAACGGAAAGTCCACGCGCGAGGTCGTGGCCTTCAGGTGCTCGAGCTTCTCGATCCAGGCTTCCACGGCAAGCTGCGGGGTGGCTTCGTAGGCCGGCGCGGCGCCCTCGCTGCCCTCGAAGAAGTAGCAGTGCGAGCAGCGGAGGTTGCAGTCCTTGGTGACGTCGATGGAGCCGAAGGCGTTGCGGGGAAAGCCGAACAGGAAGAAGCCGAGCTTCGCGACGTCGAACGCGGTGACGAAGCTGCGCTTGCGCGCGGGCGGCGGCGTGTGCTGCCGCGTGAGAAGGGTGCGCAGCCCCGAAGGGGCGGAGCCAGACTGAGTTTTGCCCGGCGTTTCCAGCATCCCGCCGTCATACGCCGCGAGGGACCCTTTGGCAATCGCGTCGAGTCTGGAAGGCGAGCGTAGCGAGCGGAGCGGAAGGTCTGGAAACCCATAACTGGGTTTCCAGCTTCACTTCAGAACTCCAGCTCGAATCCCTCGGGCATCGGCTCCTGCAGGCTCAGATCTTCCCGCACCACGACGTCGACCCTCGCGTAGCGCGGGCCCCGGTTCAGGGCCGATTCCAGGCGGTCCATCGCGTGCCGCGCCCCGCGCGCGACGATCTCCACGCGCCCGTCGGGCAGGTTCCGCGCGACGCCCTGAAGGCCCAGCGAGCCGCCCGCCCGGCCCACGAACGCCCTGTAGCCCACGCCCTGCACCCGCCCCGAGACGAGCCACCGCGCCGCGACAGTCTCCCAGCCGCTCGGGTGGCTCAGCGCGTCGCGTTCTTCGTCCATCCGAACTTTCCCACCAGAGGTACGTACGCCACGTCCCCGGCATCCTCCGTGCGCGTCCGTCCCGAGGGCAGCTTCTTCACCACCAGGAGCCGCTGCTTGTCGCGATCCCCCACCGGAACCACGAGCCGCCCCGTGGGCCCGAGCTGCGCGAGGAGCGGCTCGGGCACCTCGGGCGCCGCGGCCGCGACCACGATGGCGTCGTAGGGCGCGTGCTCGCTCCATCCGTAGGATCCGTCGAAGACCTTCACCGAGACGTTGCGGATCCCCAGAAGCGTCAGCACCTTCACGGCTTCGGCCGCGAGCTCGGGCACCCGCTCGAGCGTGTAGACGCGGTGGGCCACCCGGGAGAGCACGGCCGCCTCGTACCCCGAGCCCGTGCCGATCTCGAGCACCCGCGAACCCTCGCGAACCCCGGCCAGCTCCACGGAGCGGGCCACGTTGGCGGTCTGGGTGATCGTCTGCCCGAAGCCGATGGGCAGCGCGTGGTCGCCATAGGCCTCGCCCGAGAGAGCGTAGGGCACGAAGAGGTGCCTCGGGATCTCCTCGATCGCGGCGGCCACGCGGGGGTCTTTCAGGAACCCCGCCGCTTTGAGCTTCGCCACGAGGGCGCGCCGCTCGGGCGCGCCGGCGCTCGCGGCGCGGGAAACCTCCGGGGAGACGGGATTCACCCCGGAATGCTAGCCGATGCGACCGTCCATCTGCGCCTCGAGACCCGCGAGATCGGCCAGCGCGCGGTAGTTGGTGAGGTCGAGGTGGAGGGGTGTGAGGGAGACGTAGCCCTCCGAGACGGCCATGAGGTCCGATCCGTCCACGGCGGTGTCCACGTGCACTCCGCCGATCCAGAAATAGGGCTTGCCGCGCGGATCGATCTTCTCCACCACGTTGTCGCCGTAGCGGCGACGGCCCATGCGCGTCGCCTTGATGCCCTTGGCCTTGCCGTGGGGGATGTTCACGTTCCAGAGCGTGTCCTCGGCGGGCGGATGCTCCTTCGCGTAAAGGATCACCTCGCGGGCCACGTCCTCGGCGAGCGTGTAGTCGAACGGGATGCGGTCGGGCCCGTAGTCGAGAGAGAACGCGATGGACCTCACGCCGAGGAGCGTCCCCTCGAACGCGCAGGCGACCGTGCCCGAGTAGGTCACGTCGTCGCCCAGGTTCGGTCCCGAGTTGATGCCCGAGAACACGAAATCGGGGGGTGTCCTCGCGAGCACCGAGCAGAGCGCGAGGTTGATGCAGTCGGTCGGGGTGCCGTCCACCGTCCACTGCCGCTCGGCCTTCTTCACCACACGCAGCGGGCGGTGCATCGTGAGCGCGTGAGACGACGCGCTCTGCTCGCGGTCGGGCGCGACGACGAACGTCTCGAAACCCGCGGCGGCCGCCGCCCGCTCGAGGGCGGCGAGCCCGGGCGAGAAGATGCCGTCGTCGTTCGAGATGAGCGCCCTCACGCGGGAATTCCCTGCGGTCCGGTAGGACTGCTTTGGGATCCCTTCGGGATCCCCGGACCGCTGTAAACGACCTTGTTGCGCTCGGTCTCGTGCAGCACGATGCGCACGAGCCGCGCGCCCGAGGGCACCGCGGGCGCGAGCTCGTCCCACACCTTCACGGCGATGTTCTCGGCCGTCGGGATGACCCCCGCGAGGAACGGCACATCGGTGTTCAGGTTTCGCATGTCACACACCTTCACGACCCTTTCCGAGACGATGTGCTTCAGGTCCTTGAAGTCCAGGATCCAGCCCTTCTCGGGGTCGATCTCTCCCTCCACCGTGACCTCGAGCGCATAGGTGTGGCCGTGGCCGTAGGGGTTGTTGCACTTGTCGAAGATGCGGCGGTTCCACTCGGCGTCGCGCGCGTCGTTGTGGAGGCGATGCGCGGCGCTGAAGTGCGCGGTGTTCGTGATCCGCACGCGAGGGCGTTCGGGCAGGCCGGTCACTTGGAGCTCCTGTCGTCGATGCGGAAGAGGGCCATGGGGGCGCGGCCTTCCGCGCGGGCGCGTTCCACGGCCGCGTACGTCTCGGGGACGAGCCGCGCGATGCGGCCTTCGGAATCGCGCGAGAGCTTGGCGACGAGCCCGTCGGGTGTCACGGCCTCGGTGCGCCAGAGCTTCCAGCGCGTCGTCTCGCGAATCCGGAGGCCGATGGCCGTCGTGCGGCCCAGCACCACGGCGGCGACCGCTTCGGCCTTCTCGAGGGGCGCGATGAGCTCGACGCGATAGCCGACACGGCCCTTGCGGAGCGTCACGGTGGAGGTCGCCACCTCGAGCGCCCCGGCCTCCAGCGCGGCCTCGCAGGCCTCTGCGAGGAGGTTGCCCGGGAGGTCGTCGATGAACGTCTCGAGGAGCGCGACGACGTCGGTGTCGAAGCGGGTCGTCGAGAGAGAGTCCCGAGCCGGCGCCGCCGCCTGGACGGCGTCTGCGGGGGCCGACGGTGCGGCGTCCGCGGGGGCCGACGGTGCGGCGTGCGTGTGCTGCGCAGGCGGACGCGCCTGCTGCGCAGGCGGACGTTCCACGAGCACGAGCCGCGTGACGTTGGGATAGCCGGGAATGTCGCGATAGCCGGCGCCGAGGCCGATCGCGATGGGCGTTCCCTCGGGAAGGTCTCCGAAGGAGTCGGCGCGGCGCGCGATGCAGGCGCCCGTGGGCGTCGTGAGCTCGGCGTTCTCCCACGGAAAGTCCTCCGGCAGGCCCCGCAGCGGGATCTCCCCCTCGCGCAGGATCTCGGCGGTGCCCGGGGCCGGCACGGGCCAGGTGCCGTGCCGCATGCGCACGAAGCCGCGACCCGCCCGGAGCGGCGAGGCCTCGATGCGCACCGAGAGCTTGTCGAGCACGTACCCGGCGAGCGCGAAGTCGACGAGGGAATCGGTCGCGCCGACCTCGTGGAAGTGCACGGTGCTCGGGCTCGCGCCGTGCACGCGGGCCTCGGCCTCGGCCAGCTCGTGGAACATGCGCAGCGCCCGCGCCCGCGCCCCATCGGGAATGGGCGCGTTCGCGAGGAGCGCGCTCACGGCCTCGAGGTTCCGGTCCTCGTGTCCTTGCTCGTGCCCATGCTCATGGCCGTTCTCGTGCGAGTGGCCGTGATGGTCGTGGTGCTCGTGGTCGTGGGAATGCACGACCTCGACGTGGAACGTCCGCGCCCTCATGTCGTTGCGGAGCACCACCTCGCTGTGCAGCAGCACCCGTTCGGGGAGCCACCGCGAGACGATGGACTGGAGCTCGTCGAGCGTCACGAAGCCGGCGTCCACGGCCGCTCCGAGAAACATGTCTCCGGCCAGCCCGCCCACGGAGTCGATGTACAGAATCCGTTCGGTCATCTGAGCCCCCTGAGGATCTTGACCGCGAGCGCCGCGGCCCCGAAGCCGTTGCCGATGTACACCACCGCGAGGCCGGGCGCGCAGGACGCGAGCATCGCGTGAAGGGCCGCGTGGCCGCCGGCGGAGACCCCGTAGCCGACGGGCGAAGGCACGGCGATCACGGGCGCGCTCACGAGCCCCGCGACGACCGAGGGGAGCGCGCCCTCCATGCCGGCCACCACGATCACGACCCGGGCGGCACGCAACGTCTCGAGGCGCGTGGGATCGAGGAGCCGGTGGATGCCGGCGACGCCCACGTCGTCGAGCCGCGCGACGTCGGACCCGTAGGTCGAGAGCACGCACGCGGCCTCTGCCGCCGGCTCGCGATCGGTGGTGCCCGCCGACACCACGGCCGAAATGCCGATCGGCCGCCGGGCTCCCGGCACGGCCAGCTCCAGCATCGAGGCGTCGGCGTCCCAGGCGAGCGCGCCGTTCGGCGAGAGCTTCTTCCACGCGGCCTTGATCGCCGGCAGGTCGTCGTGGGCGACGCGCGTCGCGAGGATCGGCCAGTCCAGATCCTCGCCCGCGGCGCTCCTCGCCTGGTCCAGCCGGTGTCCGATGGCCGCGATCTCCTCGGGCCGCTTGCCGGGCGAGTAGATCGCCTCGGCGAAGCCCGTGCGCGAGAAGCGGTGATCGTCGGTGATGACGCGATGGAGGCTCATGCCTCCCCCGCGCGGTGGTAGCCCACGAGATCCAGAGTGACGCGCAGGACACCGGCCGCCCGCGCCTCGGCGAGGAGCGCTTCGCGAAAGCCGTCGTCCGCGAGGTCGGCGGCGAGGCGCGGCAGCTCGGCCGGGGCCACCTCGAGCCTCACGAGATCGTCCTTGTCGAGCCGCGCCCGGAGCTGCAGATAGCCGCGGTCCTTGAGCCAGCCCTCCACGATCTCGACCTTCGAGAGACGCTCCCGCGTGACCGGCATGCCCATCGGGAGTCGCGAGGAGAGGCAGGCCTGAGAGGGCTTGTCGGCAAAGCTGCGTCCCCGGGCCTTCGCGAGCCGCCGGAGATCGGCCTTGCCGAGCCCCGCGGCGTAGAGCGGCCGCACGACGCCGGCTTCCAGCGCGGCCTTGAGCCCGGGCCGTACGTCGGCGTCGTCGTCCACGTGGTAGCC
>JAEUQS010000678.1 GCA_016789625.1 Acidobacteriota bacterium
GGATTCCCTTCGTGACGACGACGCAGGACATCGGGAGCTTCGTGAAGGCATCGAGCCTTTCGCGTTCGACGGCCGGGCTCAGAGTGGCCAGATAGTCGAACTCGCTCTGACCCAGGATCTGGACCCGGTTCTCCTTGACGTACTCGAGACACCCGGCGATCGCGAGGCCCGGTTTCTGAACCCGCGGCCACTGAATGGGCCGGTCGAGCCCGCTCCGGCCGGCCACTACCGAGAGGCCGAGCGGGGCGAGCGTTCCGGACATGAGGTCCGCCGCCCGGATCTGAGGCCGCGTCTCGCTGTTTGCGCGCACGATGAACCGAAGCGCCGTCTTAGCGGGGAACCACGAGGCCGACCGTGCCGTCCTTCTTCCGGTACAGAACCCGGATGCTCTCGTCGTTCGCGTCGCGGTAGATGAGAACGTCGCGCTCCTCGGCGAGGAACCGCGACACGGCGTCTTCCTCGAACGCCGGACGCGCGGTGAGGGTCTCACGGCGGGGTCCGCGAGGCCGCACGGGCTTGGGTTCCTTGGGTGCCGCCCAGGCGGCCGGCTCGCGAACGCTGGGGACCTGGCGCTTCTTGACCTCTTTGACCTTCGTCTTCGACTTGCGCGCCTGCGTCTCGAGCCGCTCGAGAACGGCGTAGGCGGCCGTCGCCTGATCGTCAGCGGTCTCCTTGGCGGTGTAGGTCTGGCTCTTTCCCGCGACGGTGATCTCCACGGAGACGCCCTTCTTCTCCTTGCGCACCACCGTGTGGGCCTTGAGGGCGCTGCCGGGCAGCACCTTCGCGAGCTTCGAGATCTTCTTGTCCACGATCTCCTGGACTTTCGTGTCCACCGTGAGTCCCCGGCCGGTGTACTCGATCTTCATGGCTCCTCCGTGCGCAACACCACTCGGCTGCGCGTCCTGCATCATTCCTCGGCGACTTCCGCGTCGCCGTAGATCCCGAGCGCCTCGGGTCCGATCTGGGGAGAGTCGGGCTCGACCTTGCGGATCGAGCTCGACGGGATTCGCAGCTCCTCCCGGTACTTGGCGACGGTTCTCCGCGCGATCCGGATGCCCTCGCGGGCGAGGAGCTCGGAGAGCCTCGCGTCGCTGAGGGGATGCGCCGCGTCCTCGGCGTTGACGAGCGTCCGGATCTTCCCCTTCACCGCGAGCGACGAGACGTCCTCGCCGCCCGAGGAGGCGATGGCGGAGTGGAAGAAGAACTTCATGGGGACGAGGCCCCGGGGCGTCGCCATCCACTTGTTCGAGACCACCCGCGAGACGGTGGACTCGTGCATGCCGATGTCCTCGGCGACGTCGCGAAGCACGAGGGGTCTCAGGTGCGCGACGCCGTATTCGAGGAAGTCGCGCTGCTTCTTCACGATCGACTCGGCGACCCTCACGATCGTTCTCTTGCGCTGGTCGAGGCTCTTCATGAGCCATTGCGCGGCGCGCATCTTCTCGCGCAGGTAGCTCTTGCCCTCTCCGTCGATCGCGCCGTCTTTCGAGAGGAGGAGCTTGCGGTAGAGCGCGGAGACCTTGAGTCGCGGAAGGCCGTCGTCGTTGAAGAGCACGACGTAGTCGTCGTCCACCTTCACGACCGTGACGTCGGGCTCCACGTAGATGGTCCGGGTCGAGTCGTAGCGCCGACCCGGTTTCGGGTCCAGGCTCCGGATCCCGTCGAGGGCCTCCTGAACGCTCTCCACCGGAAGGTTCATCTGCCGCGCGAGGAGCGCCGGAGGCTTCGAGCCGAGCTCGTGGAAGCGGTTCGTGATGAGGTCGACCATGAGAGGCGTGTCGATCTCCTCCGCGCGCGCCTGGATGAGCAGACACTCCGCGAGGTTTCGCGCGCCGACGCCCGAGGGGTCGAAGCTCTGGAGGAGCTCGAGGGCTTTGAGGGCCACCTCGGGCGAGCACGGCACGCAGGCGGCCGCCTCCTCGGGGGTCAGGCGGAGATACCCGTCGTGATCGACGTTGCCGATGAGAAACGCGCAGGCCTCGGCGACCTCCCGCGGAACGTCGGCGACGCCGAGCTGCTCGGTGAGGTGCGCTTCGAGCCCGGGCGGCGTCTCGGCGCGGTTTTCGAGGGAGTACTCCTCCGCCTCCTCGGTCATGCGCGGCGCCGAGGCCGTGCCGTCCATGTAGTCGCCAAAGTACGACTCGAGATCGATCTCGCCGAAGGACTCCCCCTCCGTCGAGGCGTCGGTCGTGGCGGGAGCGGGTTCCTGGAGGTTCGCCGGCAGCGCGTCGAGCGCGGCGTCCCGCGGGTCGGAAACCTCGGTCGAGGCCGTTCCACCGTCCAGCTCCGAACGGGTCTCGGCCGAATCGCCGCCGTCCTCACCCAACGAGGCCGAGAGGTCGGCGCCCGCGTCGGAGCCATCGGCCCCGGCGCTCTCGGAACCGGAGTCGGAGCCCTCTTCCTCTTCGAGGACCGGATTCAGGACGAGCTCCTCGTTCACGACGTCCGAGAGCTCGAGGCGCGTCATCTGCAGCAGCTTGATGGCTTGCTGCAGCGTGGGCGTCATGACCAGCCGCTGAGACAGTCTGAGGGAAAGCTTTTGCTCGAGGCCCACGGTTTGCTTCTATCGCTCCTGGCGTCGCCGTTGCTTGCGACCCCTCTGATTCTAGTCTTTCGCGGGGCAGATCCTCAGCCGAGTCGGAACGTCTCGCCCAGATAGACCCGGCGGACCTCGGGATCCTCGGCGAGGGCGCGGGGCTCCCCCGCCCTGAAGATCGTGCCCGCGTTGATGATGTACGCGCGGTCCACGATCGCAAGCGTGTCCCTCACGTTGTGGTCGGTGATGAGAACGCCGATGCTCCTCCCGGCCAGTCCCCGGATCACCTGCTGGAGATCGAGGACGGTGATCGGGTCGATGCCGGCGAAGGGCTCGTCGAGCAGCATGAAACGCGGCGCCAGCGTGAGCGCCCGTGCGATCTCGAGCCGCCGCCTCTCCCCGCCCGAAAGCGTATCGGCCATGGAGGAGGAAAGGTGGTCGAGCTTGAAGTCCTCGAGCAGCGTCCGCGCCCGATCCATTCGCTCGCGCCGGCCGATGGGGAGCGTCTCGAGAATCGCGAGGAGGTTCTCGAGGGCCGTCATCTTGCGGAAGATGGAGTTTTCCTGGGGGAGGTACCCGACGCCCATGCGGGCGCGCCGGAACATCGGGAGGTCGGTGAGCACCTCGCCGTCGAGCAGAACCTCTCCCGCGTCGGGCTCGACGAGGCCCACGACCATCGAGAACGTCGTCGTCTTGCCCGCCCCGTTCGGCCCGAGGAGGCCGACGACCTCGCCCGCCCTCACCTCGATGCTCACGTCGTTGACGACCGTGCGGCTGCCGAAGCGCTTGGCGAGCGAACGTGCGGAGAGAACGCTCGACGACGGGTTCTCGGGCGCGGTTCCGAGAATCAAGTCTTCCCCGGCGGCCGGGCGATGACCTCGATGCCCGTTTCCGTGCTGGACTCCACGTCGATGCGCGACTGGCCCTGCTTGAACCGCAGCTGCGCCCCGGTGACCCGGTTGCCGATCCCGTCGAACGCGGTCGCGGGCGTGCCGTCGAGCGTCACGAGATCCTGCTCCGGCCGCCAGATGGCCTTCTGGCCCTCGCCCCGCCGCCGGGTCGTCTGGTCTTCCAGGACGACGTTCCCGCGCGACTCCGCGTACTGAACCGAGTCCTCGGGGCCCAGCTTGATGTCGGCGATGTCGGCGTTCAGCTTCCAGGGGCCGGAGAGGAGCACGGCCTTGCCCTCGACGCGGATGACCTTCCGCGTCTCCTGGTGGGTGAGCGAGTTACCCGACGCCGTGATCGTCTCGATGATCCCGGTCGGCTTTCCGTTCGGCCCGTTCTTCCGCCGCCTGAGCGAGGCCTGGACCTCGCCCTCGGCGTGGAGCTCCTTGGCCGCGTCGTCGAGCGTGAGCGTCGCGCAGCGGAGCACGCTGTCGTTCTGCCACACCTTCACGTTTCCGGTCAGGATCGCTTTCTTCTCGGGACCCATGAATCGCAGCGTCGCCGAATTCGAGTTGAAGGGCTCTCCCGACTTCCCGCCCGGCAGGGTCCGTCCGCTGCCGTCACGAAACACGGCCTTCACGTCGCCCGAAGCGTCGAGCTGGTCGAGCTTGCGCTGGTAGGTCAGAACGCGGGCGCGAATCGAGGCCTTGGGATCCTCGAACCGCGCGGCCTCGGCCTCGGTTCCTTCGAACACGGCGGAGTCTTCGCGGCCGCGCACGGTACCCCGCGAGGCCAGGAGCGTCCGCGACTCGCCATCCCGAAGGCGAACTCCGCCTTCGAAGACCGCCAGGTCGAGAGAACGGCCGTCTTCCAGGAACTGCAGCCGTGCCGATCCCGCGACGAGCTGCCGGGACGCCGTCGAGGTCGACGATCCGGCAGCGGAGGCGGAGCCGGAGCCGAGCGACTTGGGCTTCACCGGGACGGGCAGGCGGGATCCCTCGAGGGAATCGGCGCCGCCCGGCGCCAGCACCTCCGAGAGACGGCCTTCGGCAAACGTCGCGAGAAAGCGGGGTCCGAGGACCCGGCGCGCCGGCACGGAGCCGGTGGGCAGCACGTCGACGCGGGCGACGGGCTCCGCGCGCGAGAGGTCGAGGTTCTGGGGCTGGCCGGACGCGTTCCGCACGAGGTCCAGCGCGTCGCCCTCGGCCCTCATGGGAGAGCCGTCGCCGGGCTCCGCTCCGCGCGCCGGGCGTGTCGCGGTCACGAGGAGCTCGACGTCGCCATCGGCACGCGCGTGATCGCCTTCGGCCTCGCGGGTCCGGGTCACCGATCGGGCGCGGAGCAGGGCTTCGTCGGTCTTGAGCACCACACCGCCATCGGCGTCGAGCCGGCCCTCGCGCGAGAGCTGCGCCCGGGGAGCCGTCAGGGACAGGGCCGAATTCGTGTCGTCGCGGCCTCTCACCCGAACCTCGCCCTCGAGGTGCACGACCCCGGCCTCGGACTCGAGCCGGCCGCTCCTTGCCCGTCCCGTGAGTCCTGCCGCGAACGCCGAAACGGGTCCCTCCGACACGAAAGAGCGCGTGTCGGGCAGGTAGCGGAAAGCGGCTCCCGTGAGCGAGATCCCTTCGCCCTGGATTCGCACTCCGCCCTCGACGCGGATCTTGCGCGAGGTCTGCGAGAACTCGGCGCGTGGCGCCGTGAGCGTGACGCGCTCCTTTCGGGTGTTCGTCGATTCGAGGTCGGCGTCCTTGAGCCGGAACACCTGGTTGCCGTCTTCCCGAAAACCGATCGCCTCGTCGGCTTTCAGAACGTACGTCCCCTCGTCGGGCCGGGTCTCCTCGTACGCGAAACCGCGGAAGCGAACCCGGTCCTTGAGCTCTCCTTTGGCCTCCTCGACGAGCGTGGGCGCGACGTCGTTCCGCGGCGGCACGGTTCGTACCGAAGGCCG
>JAEUQS010000699.1 GCA_016789625.1 Acidobacteriota bacterium
GGAGGTCGCGCCGCGCGAGCTGCTCCTTCGTGCCGCCCTTCCACGTGACGTAGGACTTCTCGGACATCTCGTCGTACGCGCCACCCATGTCGGCTTCCTTGCCCGTCGCGAGGTCGTAGAGGGAGACGTCCACGGCGCAGCCGCGGTTGTGCCGCGAGCCGTTCTTCGGGTTCGCGACGAACTCCTTCTTGTCTTCGGGCGTCGCGTCCCAGAACGCCTTCGTGACGCGCCACGGGCGATAGCCGTCGTACACGAGAAGCCCGTAGCCCTTGTCCTTCAGCACGCGACCCGCGCGCACCAGAGCTTCCGCCGCGTCCTTCTGCAGGAACGCGCGGGCCTCGGTGTAGACGGGCTTGCCGAGAAAGTTGTTCGTCGTGGCGTAGCGGACGTCGAGCTTGATCGTCGGGTCGAGCGTCACGAGCTCCACGAGGTTCGCCTCGCGGTTCCTGCCTGTCTCCACAGGGGGAACGTCGACTCCAGGAGTCGCGGCTCGAGAAAGAGAAGCCAGAAGGAGCGTCACCAGGCCGGCGCTGCGCAGCATCATGGGCGGCGACGTTACTCCCGAATCGCTCTCGGGGATCTCTGGATCCCCGAGAGTCCTCCTACCCCTTGACGATGCCGTCGACGGCCGGGTCGCCCGAGAGCAGCCGGTAGCCGTAGCCGCGCACGGTGACGAGGCGTTCGGGCTCGCCCGGGTCGAGCTCGATCTTCGAGCGCAGCCGGTGGATGGTGACGGGCAGGAGCTTCTCGCTCGCGTGGCCGTCCTCGCCCCAGACCCTCTCGACGAGCGCTTCCTTGCTCACGGCCTTCCCCGCGGAGCGGGCCAGGAGGTGCAGCACCTCGAACTCCGTGCGGGTCAGCTCCACGGGCTTGCCGTCGAGAAACGCGTCGCGGCGGGTGGGGTCGAGCACGAGCCTGCCGAGCTCGATCGCGCCCGAGGAGTCCTTGGACTTCATGAGGCCGCCGGCCCGCCGGAGCTGGGCACGCACGCGGGCGGCGAGCTCGTCGGGATCGACGGGCTTCACGAGGTAGTCGTCGGCGCCGGCGTCCAGCGCGCGCAGCTTGTCGGGCGTGTGGCCGCGCACGGTGAGCATCAGGATGGGGATGTCCGAGCGGGCGCGCATCTTCTTGCAGGAGGTCACGCCGTCGCCATCGGGCAGGTTGACGTCGTGGATGACCAGGTCGAAGGCCTCGGACTCGAACAGAGCCTGCGCGTCGTGCACCGTGCCCGCCGTGGCGACCTTGTGGCCGTCGGCCGTGAGGCGCGCGGTGAGCGCGCGGGAAAGAAGCTCGTCGTCGTCGATCAGGAGGATCCGGGTGCTCAAATCTTCTCCTTGTCTTGCTGGTCCTGAGCCGCCTGCTCGAGCTCCGAGAGAAGCCGCGTCACGTTCGCCCGGCCCTCCTCGGTGAGGGTTCCCCGGGCGACCACGGCGAGGATTTCGTTCTCGAGATCGCGAGCGGCCCGGGAGAGCTCGAGGCGCCGGAACGTGCCGGCCGAGCCCGCCAGATGATGGATGGTCCGGAGACCCTCGTCGCGACCCGGGCTCGCGAGGTCGCCCTCGAGGATACTCGACGTAAGCGAACGGGCCATCGCGATCCGCTCCGGCAAAACGGCATCGAACTCGCGGACGAGAATCTCCATCTCGTCCCGAAAGGCTCGAAGCGCCGCGGCGCGGGCCTCGGCTTCCGGTTCCACAGGTGTTCCGTCCATCCCCTCCCTCTATTGTGCATGGTTCGCGCCCCGCGCGAAACACGCCAGCCTCAGAAGGGCTTCGGGGTGACGGCCAGCGTCACGGAGCCGCGCACGGCCTTCGAGACGATGCAGTATTTCTCGGCCAGCGCGAGCGTCTTCACGACCTTCTCGTTTTGAGATTCCAGGAGCGCCGCCGGAACGTGCGGGACGATCTCGATGTGGGTGAAGCGGTAGCCCCCCTGCGGGTCCTTCTCGACGGTTCCGGAAACCTCGATCGCCGGCTCCGGAACGGGGAGCGCGAGCTTCTTCAGGAAGATCGCCCAGGTCTGCACGAAGCACGCGGCGATGGCCGAGAGGAGGAGCTCCTCGGGGTTCGTGAGGGTGGGCTTGCCGCCGAGCCCCGGCGCCCCGCTGTAGCGCACCGAGAGCGTGTGGCTCTGGCTTTCGAGGCTGCCCTCGTTGGCCTCTCCCGACCAGGTGGTCTCCAGCCGGAAGACGTGTTCGTCCATGCCGAGAGATTAGCCCGGCGGGCGGAGAACGAGAAGCCGCGGCTCGGTGAGCTCCTCCATGGCCCACCGCGGGCCCTCGCGCCCGTTGCCCGAGTCCTTCACGCCGCCGTAGGGCATGCGGTCGGCCCGCCAGGTGGGCACGTCGTTCACGACGAGGGCGCCCACCTCGAGCGCCTCGAACGCCTTCTGCACGAGGCCGAGGTCACGGGTGAAGAGCCCGGCCTGCAGGCCGTAGACCGAATCGTTGACGCGGCGGAGGGCCTCGTCGAAGTCGTCGTACGCGTTCAGCGTCACCACGGGCGCGAACACCTCGTGCGATTCGACCTTCATGCTCCGGGTGGTTTCCGTGAGCACCGTGGGCTCCACGAAGCCGTCGTTCCCGTGGCCGCCGGCGAGCACCTGGGCCCCCTGCGCCACCGCCTCCTCGATCCAGAGCAGCGCGCGCTCGGCCTCGGCCTCCGAGATCATGGGACCCACGTCGGTCGATTCCTCGAGCGGGTCGCCCACCACGAGGTGCGCGGTCTTCTCGAGCAGCTCGTCCCGGAACCGGTGGAAGAGGCTGCGGTGCACGAGGATCCGCTGGACCGAGATGCAGCTCTGCCCCGCGTAGCCGAACGCCCCGCCCACGGCCCGCGCGGCCGCGTCGACGGGGTCGGCGTCGGCGTGGACGATCACGGCCGCGTTGCCGCCCAGCTCCAGCGAGACGCGCTTTCGGGGGGCCGCCTCGCGCAGCTTCCACCCGACGGCGGAAGAGCCGGTGAAGGAGATCACCGGCAGACGCGGATCCCTCACGAGCGCGTCGGTCTCGGCGCCCGGGATCGGCAGGAACGCGTAGGCCTCCTGCGGCCAGCCGGCCTCGACCACGATCTCGCGGAGCGCCCGGGCCGAGAGCGGCGTCTTCGTCGCGGGCTTGTTCACGACGGGCGCGCCCACGGCGATCGCGGGAGCCACCTTGTGGGCCACGAGGTTGAGCGGGAAATTGAACGGCGTGATCGCCAGCACCGGCCCCAGGGGAAAGCGCTTCACGACGCCCCAGCGCCCGGCCGAAGCGGCGTTCACGTCGAGAGGCATCGCCTCCCAGGTACCCGCGTCCACCTCGGCCGCGGCCGAGAGGAACGTCGCGACCGAGCGCTCCACCTCGGCCCGCGCCGACCGGATGGGCTTGCCGGCCTCCCGGGCGAGGTCGATCGCCAGCTCCCCGGACCGCGAGGCCAGGAGCTCGGCGACCTTGCGGAGGATCTTGGAGCGCTGAAACGTCGCGAGGTGCTTCGTGGCGAGGAACGAACGCGCGGCGTTCGCGACGGCCTTCTCGATCTCGAGGCGCGTGGGAACCACGAGGTGCCCGGCCTCGGCGCGATCGGCCGGGCCGCGCACCGCGAGATAGCGGATGGTCTCGTCGGCGCCGCCCGGCGAGGGCTGTTCCCCGGAGCGTCGACCGTCCATCGCTGGTCCCCTATTCGTTCGGGAGGAGGTTCGGGTTCCACACCTTCGGCGCGAGCCATCCGCGGCTCGACAGAAGGTTCGAGAGCGCGAGTGAGATGAGGCCTTCCGGCTTCTGCCGGGCCTCGAAGGCCTCCACGACCCGCACGACCTCGGCGGGCACGGCTGCCGGCACCGAGAGCCGCGCGCGCGAAAGGAGCCCGGCCGGCGCCTCGAAGCGCACGCGCTCCCAGCCCTCGGGCAGCGCGGCCTCTTCCTGCGGGGTCAGAGGATGCGAGCCCGTGAGCGCGAGCCGGCCCGAGGCCACGGCGAGGAGGAGCGGCAGATCCCGGAAGACGGGGACGGCGCTCTCGAACCGGAACGTCGTGAACGGCGCGCGCGGGAGGCGTCCCTTCGAATCGGCGACCGCTCCGGGCGCGTTGCCCGAGAGCGTCACGGGGCGCGTCGTGTGCCCGGCGTTGGCGACGAGGCTCCACACGAACGCCACCGGCCAGAGGGGCAGCGAGAGCACGAGCGCCGCGACCCCCGCGGCACGGCCGCCCGCCGAAGACGGCGCGGCGCCGCGGGGCGGCAGCCGGTCGGTGAGGAGCGAGGTCCCCCCGGTGAGGCCGTCCACCACGAGGTTGCCCGTCACCACGGAGTTCTGGAGCGACAGGTCGCGGGGGATCACCGTGCGCGGGAGGACCG
>JAEUQS010000714.1 GCA_016789625.1 Acidobacteriota bacterium
GCTCCGGGCGGCAAGACTTCCCAGATCGACGGGACAATTTTTTCAAGAGCATCCGGAGCGGGCTCGTGGGGAGCTGGCATCGATTCTGCGATGCGCGGAGCGGAGGTCTCGAACCATGAACGATCCCGGACGCCGCACGAAAGCCCTCACCGCCGTGGTCCTTCTCGCCACGCTGGCGATCGCCGCGTGCTCCAGCATCTCGACGACGGTCGACTACGACCGCTCGGTGGACTTCACCAAGTACCGCACGTACTCCTGGCGGGAGGGCAACCGCGTGCCGAACCCCAGGGCCGACCGGCGCATCAAGGCCGCGGTGGACCGTGTGCTCGAGAGCCGGGGGCTGACCCGCGTCGAGGACGGCGGCGACCTCCGCGCCGTGTACCACGGACGCACGCGGCGCGAGATCGTGGTCGAGTCCTACAACCCCACCTGGGGCTACGGCTGGCGCTGGGGCTGGGGGCGCGGCGGATTCACCACGGTGCGCGAGATCCCCATCGGCACGCTCATCATCGATCTCGTGGACACGCGGGAGAACGAGCTGGCCTGGCGCAGCACGGCGACGAGCATCATCGACCGCTATGCCGAGCCCGAAGAGAAGGCCCGCGACCTCAACGAAGCCGTGGAGAAGATGTTCGAGTCCTTCCCGCCCGGGCAGTCCGGCAGGACTGCCTCAGGCGATCCTTTCGGATCGCCCGGACGTCGTCGCTGATTGAACGCGCTTCGTTGGACTCTGCTCGTGGCCCTGTGGCTCGTGCTCCGACCCATCGCGGCAGCGGGCCAGACGGAGAAGCCGGAGAAGCTCCGCGTCGAGGTGGACGGCCTGGGC
Source organism: Acidobacteriota bacterium (assembly GCA_016789625.1). Lineage (GTDB taxonomy): Bacteria > Acidobacteriota > Thermoanaerobaculia > UBA5066 > UBA5066 > JAEUQS01. The sequence goes on from JAEUQS010000714.1 coordinate 827, forward strand.
GGGGTCATCGAAAGCTATCTGCCGGCGGGGGACCTGAAGAAGAACGTCCTCTCGATCCTGAGCATCTACGGGAGCCGTAAGGAGAAGGAGCTCACGGAAGGCCGGATCCGCCAGCTCCACGAGGCCGCGCCGGAGGAGATCCGCACGGCGCTGCAGCCCTATGGCTTCTACAAGCCCGTCATCGTTCCCACGCTCGAACGCGCCGGAGACGGCGACTGGGTCGCGCGCTACGAGATCGACCCGGGGCCGCCCCTGCGATACGGGACCGTGGAGCTCGACGTGGCCGGCGAGGGAGCGGAGCACTTCCGTCCCCTCCTCGCGGACTTCGTCGTGCGGCCGGGCTCGATCGTCAACCACGCCACGTACGAGCTCGCGAAGAAGGCCATCGAGGACGACGCGGGCGAGAACGGCTACGTCCAGGCCGCGTTCACGGTGCACCGCATCGAGGTCGACCTCGAGGCCTACACCGCGCGGGCGATCCTCCACTTCGAGACGGGGCCGCCCTTCTCGTTCGGACCCGTTCGCTTCCACCAGGACTTCCTGGACCCGACGGTGATCCAGGGCTACGTCACCTGGGCGGAGGGCGACCGCCTCAAGCTCTCCGAGCTCCTGAAGATGCAGGACGCGCTCTCCGACGCGCCCTACTTCAGCCGCGTCGAGGTGGAGATGAAGGTCGCTGAAGCTGCGGACGGACGGGTGCCCATCGACGTCACGCTCACGGCCAGCAAGCGCAGGAAGTACTCGTTCGGAGCCGGCTACGGCACCGATACGGGCTTTCGCGGCAACGTGGGAATCGAGCTCCGGCGGCTCAACCGCAAAGGGCACCACGCCACGTTCGAGGCGAAGGGCTCGGACCTCGAGAAGAGCCTTTCGGCGCGCTACCTCGTACCGGGACGCTATCCGCGCACCGATGCGCTGGCTCTCACGGTCGCGTACGCGGACCTCCGGCCCACCACGAGCAAGAGCCGCACGTTCCTGGCCGGCCCCACGTACTCGTGGTCGCTCGGCCGCTGGCACTACACGACCTCGCTGCTCTTCCAGCGGGACACGTTCACGGTGGGTCTCGATTCGGGAACCACGAACCTCTTTACGCCGGAGGTCAGCATCTCCCGCGTGGTCGCCGACGACCGCCTCGAGACCACGAACGGGCACCGCCTGAGGCTCGACGTGAGGGGCGCCCTGAACGGCGTTCTCTCGAGCGCCTCGTTCGGGCAGGTGAGGGTCGAGGGCAAGCTCATCCGCAGCCTCGGCAAGGGCTGGCGCGCGCTCGGCCGCGCCGAGCTGGGCGTGATCGCGACCTCGGAGTTCCGCGAGCTGCCGCCGCGCATCCGCTACTTCGCGGGCGGCGATCTCTCGGTGCGCGGCTTCTCGTACTTCGCGCTGGGAGGCCTCGACGAGGCCGGCAACGTCATCGGCGGCCGCTTCCTGCGGGTCGCGAGCGTCGAGCTCGACAAGAAGATCCTGGACCGCTGGGGCGGTTTCCGGGCGGCCGTCTTCGCCGACGCCGGCAACGCGACCATCGACTTTCGCGGCCGCGTCGAGACCGGCGTGGGCGCGGGCCTGAGATGGCGCTCGCCCATCGGCCTCGTGCGCGGTGACGTCGCGTTCGCGGTCAGCCAGCCGGGCTCGCCCATCAAGCTCCATCTCAACATCGGGCCGGATCTGTGAAGCCGGGCCCGCGTCTCCGAA
>JAEUQS010000725.1 GCA_016789625.1 Acidobacteriota bacterium
TCGCTCTCTCACGCCTTCAGGGGCGGGCGGCGGAGCCAGGTCGGAGACGACCGCCGTGACGAGCTTCGGGCCGAAGGGAACGGCGACGCGGGCTCCCACGGCCGGCATCGCGAGGCCTTCGGGAACGCGATAGGACGGCACTCCGGGGAACGCCCCGGGTACGAGCACCCCGATCCGCCTGGGGCCAGGATCCTCGCCGATCACACCCTGTTGCGCGGCCGGCCCGAAGGATCGACGGGTGTGCCGTCGTCGCCCTCGCCCGCCGCGTCGAGATCCGCATCGATGAACGCGTCCACGCGGACGTCCCAGCGAAAGCGCTTCACGTCCTCGATCGTGAGATCCGGGGTCACGACGAGAAGAGAGCGCTCGATCGACAGATCCCCTTTCGCGAGCGCCAGGTCCCGGGCGGCGAAGACCGGTTTGCCGAAGCCGCCTCCTTCGCGTCCGAAGAACACGGCCACGTCGAAGAGTCCGCCAGGCGTCTGGCGGAAGGCCTGCGCGAAGTCGAGATGACCGTCGCCGTCGAGGTCGCCGCGAACGAAGAACGGGTGGTACTCCACGTAGAGCACGGCGAGGGCCGACCGCTCCGCGAGTTCCTGTGCGTCGTCGTCTTCCGCAGGCCGGAACGCGGGACCCAGCTCGCGCGAGGCCTTGGAAACGGCGCTTCGTTCGGCGACCGTCCACGCGCCTTCGGGAGAGGCCTCCGCGCCGCTCGGGGACCCGGCGCCCTGCGGGCGGCTCGTGAGGAAGGCGTACGCGCCCGAGAGGGCGGCGCCCGCGAAGATCGATGCGACGAGGAAACGCGATATCGCTTTCATTCCGGTTCCGCCGTTTCGCGCGGAGCGCGAGGCGCCGCGGTGGGTAGGGGAAGGCCGACCTTCTTCATCACCTCGAGAAGATCGCTCCAGGCTTCCTTCTTCTTCTCGGGGCTCCGCAGCAGGAACGACGGATGGAACGTGGGCATCACGGGAATCCCCCGATAGCTCCCCCAGCGTCCGCGGAGCCGCATGATTCCTTCTTCGGTGCCGAGCAGGAACCTCGCGGCGAAGTTTCCGAGGGCCACGATGGCGTCGGGGGCCACGAGCTCGATCTGCCGCTCGAGGTAGCCCCGGCACTGCTCGATCTCGGCGGGCTCGGGGTTCCGGTTGCCCGGCGGACGGCACTTGAGCACGTTCGCGATGTAGACGTCCCGGCGCGGAATGCCCATTCCGTTCTCGATCATCTTCGTGAGGAGCTGGCCGGCCTTGCCGACGAAAGGAATTCCCTGCGCGTCCTCGTCGGCGCCCGGCGCCTCTCCGAGGAAGAAGATGCGCGCGCGGATCGGGCCGTCGGCGAACACCGTTTGCGTGCGCGTTTCGCAGAGTCCGCATCTCCGGCAACCGGCGACGAGGGCCGCGAGCTCGCCGAGCGTGGGGAGCGGTGCCGTCGCTGGGGGCGCCGGCTCCACGGCCACAGCCACCGCAACCGGCTGAGGTGCCGCCACCGCGATCGGCGGTGGCGCGGCCGCCACCGCGGTCGGCGGTGGCGCGGCTGCCTGGGACTCCGCGATCCAGAGCTCGCGGACGCCGAGGTCGCGGTAGTAGGTGACCGCGTCGATCAGCGGAGAGCGGGTGCCGGCCATTTCCCGGCGAGGATACTCGCCACCCGGTCGAGGATGCGCCCCGCGATCACGGCCTTCGAGGCGCGCGCCAGGCGCTCCTCGTCGACGCCGTCGCGAGAGGCGCGGGGAGCGTAGAGGATCACCTCGTTGTCGTCCGCGTCGAACCCGATACCGGGTTTCGAGACGTCGTTCGCGACGAGGAGATCGGCGCCCTTGTCGAGCAGCTTGCGCCGCGCGTTCTCGGCCAGCTCTTCCGTCTCGGCGGCGAAGGCCACGACGACCGTCGACTCCTTCCGCTGTTCGCGGACCGACTTCAGGATGTCCGGGGCCGGCGCGAGCCGCAGCTCGGGCACGCCGGCAGCCCGCTTGAGCTTGCGCGAGGCCGGGGCCTCGGCCTGGAAGTCGGCGGGGGCCGCCGCCATGATGAGAGCGTCGGCGGCCTGGAGCTCCGCGAGGATCGCCGTCTGCATCTCGACCGTCCGCTCGACGCGCACCACCCGGACGCCCGCGGGAGGCTCGAGCGCCACCGGTCCGCTCACGAGCACGACCTCGGCTCCGCGCAGCGCGGCCTCCCGCGCGAGCGCGTAGCCCATGCGCCCCGAGCTGCGGTTGGAGAGGAACCGGACGGGGTCGAGAGGCTCGCGGGTGGGGCCGGCGCTCACGACGACGCGTTTGCCGGCGAGGCTCTTCGATCTGCGGCCGGCTTCGAGAATGGCCGCGACGATGTCGCCCGGAGGGGCGAGGCGTCCCGGGCCCACGTCGCCGCAGGCCAGGTCGCCCGAGCCCGGCGGCACGACCACCGCGCCGCGCCGCGCGAGGAGCGCGACGTTCTCGAGCGTGGCGGGATGGGTCCACATCCACGTGTTCATCGCGGGCGCGACGACGAGCGATCCCCGGTGGGACAGCGCGTACGTCGAGAGGACGTCGTCCGCGATGCCCCGGGCCAGCTTCGCGAGGGAGTCCGCGGTGGCCGGGGCCACCGCGAGGACGTCGGTCTGCCGGGCCAGCTCGATGTGATCCACCGCTCCCGAGCCGGAATCCCAGAGATCCGCGACGACGGGGTTCTTCGAGAGGACGGCGAGCGTGAGGGGACCGATGAACCTGGTCGCCGCCGGGGTCATGACGACCCGCACGCTCGCACCCGCGTCCACGAGGCCCCGGACGATCTCGGCCGCCTTGTAAGCGGCGATCCCGCCGCTCACTCCCAGGACGACTCGGACCACGCCGGCTTCTCTTATCTCAGGCCCCCCGCGCTCGAATGGGGATCAGCCCTGCGTGGGGAGGAGATCCGGCGCGAGCTCGTCGACGCCTTCGACCGCGGCCGCCACTTCGGCGTTGAGCTGCCACTTGACCACGCCGGCATTGACCTCCTCGAGCGCGACCCGCGTGCGCTTGGCGTGCTTGCTGTCGATCTTCGGGCGGGCGCCCTGGATCAGCTGCTCGGCGCGGCGCGACACGATGTGGACGAGGCGGAACTTCGATTCGATCGTCGGCGAGGGGGCGTCGGTCATGGTTTCGAAAGACTCCTTAGAAAAGTCGAAAGAGCGAAGGGTCAGGGCGCGAAGGTCCGGAGGATCGCCTCCAGCCGCTCGCTGCGCCGGGCGCGGGCCGCACGGCGCGCCAGGAGAATCGACCGCAGCTCGTCCACGGCCACCTCCAGGCGGTCGTTGATTATCGCATAGTCGTACTCGCCGAACTCCGAGAGCTCCCTGTACGCAGCCGCGAGCCGCCGTTCGACCTGCCCGGAGCTGTCCGACGCGCGCTCCCGGAGTCGCTTCTCGAGGACCTCTTTCGAGGGGGGAAACACGAAGATCTTCACGACGTCGGGAATGCGGGACTTCACCTGCCGCGCTCCCTGGACGTCGATGTCGAGGAGCACGTCGGTGCCCTCGGCGAGCCGCGGCTCGACCTCCTGGCGCGACGTTCCGTAGTGGTGGTCGTGCACCTCGGCCCATTCGAGGAAGCCGTCGGCCGCCGCGAGGGCCCGGAACTCCCCGGGCGAAACGAAGTAGTACTCGCGGCCGTGCGTCTCGCCGGAGCGCGGAGGGCGGGTCGTGTGCGAGACCGAGAAGTGCATCGACGAAGGGCCGAGCCCTTCGTCATGCAGAACGCGCTGGATGAGGGTCGTCTTGCCCGCGCCCGAGGGCG
>JAEUQS010000743.1 GCA_016789625.1 Acidobacteriota bacterium
CGCGCGCGAACCGCTTCGTCCTCTCGTGGCGCCTCGCGTCTGCGCTGGGCGCGGCCCGCGAGGGCAGCCTCGGCGCCGCCGTCGACGTGCATCACAACACCGTCTCCCTGGAGACCGTCGAAGGTCGCCCGGTCTTCCTCCACCGTAAGGGCGCCGCGCCCGCGCACCCGGGCGCGCGCACCCGCGGGGGCGGGTCCCCCGGCGCGCCGGCGTGGGTGGTGCGCGGGCGCGGCCCCGCGGAGACGCTGCGCTCGGTCGCGCACGGAGCGGGCCGCCGGATCGTTCGCTCCGAGGCCATCTCGCGTCTCCGCCCGAAATACACGCGCCGTTCGCTCGAGCGCACGGCCCTCGGCGGGCGCGTGCTGTGCGAAGACACGGGCCTTCTCTACGAGGAGCACCCCGACGCGTACAAGCCCATCGACCCCGTCGTCGACGCCCTGGTGGCCCGCGGCACCGCCACCCGCGTCGCATCGCTCGTGCCGCTCTTCACCGTGAAGCTCTGAGGTCGCCATTGAGAGAAGACATGCACAAGGTCCTCGTCGAGAGACCGCGCCGGGGGTGCGGAGACGGACCCCGAGGACGAAGGATCCCGTTCGAGGACCAACCCTTGAGAGGCCCGATGCGCGATCGACTGCGGCGCACCAAGTGGCTCAACGAGAACCTGAGCCCGCTGGAGCGCTACCTGCACTCCCAGGTGGGCCGGCCGTGGCGGCTCGTCTACTCCGAGATCCGACGGAACCTCGCTCCGCGAAACGCCGTCCAGATGCACATCCTCCAGCACCTCTTCCAGTTCATCGCGACGGATGTGTGGCTCGTGGACGGCGTTCCGTGGACGTGCGATTCGGGGCGGGAGCGGCCCGTCGGGACCGGCTGGGGGCGCATCCGCCTTTACGTCTGCCCGAAGAGCGGCCTGCTGAAGGTGCCGAAGCCCCGCAAGAAGTGAAACGGCCCGGACCTCTCCGGCATCTGTCTGTGTGAGGAAGAACACATGAAGCCCTACACCGCCGCCGCCCTGATCTTTCTGGCCACCGCCCCTGCCGTCGCCCTCGCGGCGGATCCCGTCTCCAAGAAGGACGGGCTCGCCGTCTCGGGCTACGACACGGTCGCCTACTTCACCGAGGGCAGGCCCGCCGCGGGCAAGCCGGAGCTCGAGACCGAGTGGAGGGGCGCGAAGTGGCGCTTCTCGACGGCCGCGAACCGGGACGCATTCCAGGCCGCGCCGGAGAAGTACGCGCCTCAGTACGGCGGCTATTGCGCCTGGGCGGTCTCGCGGGACTACACCTACAGCGCGGACCCTCTGGCCTGGAAGATCGTCGACGGCAAGCTGTACCTCAACTACAACAAGGACGTACAGAAGAAGTGGGCCGCGGAGCTGCCCACGATCATCCAGAAGGCCGACGGCAACTGGCCGGCCGTGCTGGCCAAACCTTCGAAGTAGCACCGCACCTGCGTCGGCGCGCGGGACTAGACTCGCGTCGTGCGGGTCGACGTCGCGATCGCGGGCGCGGGCGTGGGCGGAGCGGTCCTGGCTCTCGCGCTGGGGCGACGCGGATACCGCGTCGCCCTCGTCGAGCGCGACGCTTCGCCTCCGCGTCTCGCGCGTCCGGAGATCCTCTGGAGCGCGACGTTCGCGGCGCTCGACGGCCTTGGCATCGGTCCGCGCATCCTCGCGGAGTCCAGCGTTCCCCTCGAGGCCATCGAGGTGGCCGGGCCCGAGGGCCCGCTCCTCACGCTCTCGCGCGAGGACTTCACCGCGGCGGGAACCCGGCCCCACTCCACGAACCCCACGATCACGCGGGCGATCCTCCTCGAGGCGGCGCTCGCGACCGGCAACGTCGAGGTTCACCGCGGCGTCGCGATCGACGGCCTCCTGAAGGACGGCGAGCGCGTGGCGGGGCTCACGGGCCGTCAGGGCGACGCGTCGTTCGTCCTCGAGGCGCGGCTCGTCGTGGGCGACGACGGTACGCAGTCGGTGGTGAGGAAGAGCCTCGGCATCGCGATCGAGCTTTCTCCGTTCCCGATCGACTTCATCACCGCCGAGATCCGCTGGCCCGCCGAGCTCGCCCCCGATCGCGGCTACGTGCGGCTCAACCCGGCGAGCTTCCGCGAAGGGCTTCCCGTGCTGGCGCTGCTGCCCTGGGCGGGCGGGGCGGGCGTGCTCCTTCTGCCTCTGCCGCACGACCGCGCGGACAGGCTGTTCGCGGAGGGCAGCGTGGCTTTCTGGGAGGAGCTCTGCACGCTCGCGCCCGTGGGCCGCGAGCTCTGGGACCAGCTCGAGTTCCCCGGCTCCTTCGCGCGCGTGAAGCGGCCGTTCGGGCACGCCGCGGCGTACTCGGCCGAAGGGGCGGCGATCCTGGGCGACGCGGCGCATCCCATGACACCGGCCGGCGGGCAGGGCGCGAACGCCGCGATCGGCGATGCCCTCGCGCTCGCCGAGGCCGTCGACTCCGGATTGCGCTCGGGCGGCTCCACGGTTCCCCGCGAAGCCCTCCTCGCCTACGAGAAGGTGAGGCGGCCCATGAACGCGCGCTCCGTGGCGATCTCGAGGTCGGCGGGTCGGGCCTTCCGCTTCGGCGGACGGCTTCCGCTCCCGGCTCTCGTCCCCGTGCTCGCGCGCCTGGCCGAGCACGCGGGCTTTCCCAAACGCCTGCTCCTCCGGCGGTTCGGCGCGGCGTTCGTCTCGGGCTAGCGACTACTGCCCGAACTCGCGCCGTGTGGAAACGCTCGACACCGTGGAGACGATGTAGGGCACGAGGACGGTCAGCGCCGCCTTGAGGATGCGCGAGCGGTCCATCGTTCCCGCGAGGATCGCGTCTCCGTGGTTGATCGCGATGAGCACCGTGCCCACGATGAGCGCCGTCATCCCGGCGCGCCGCATGGTCGCGGGGTGGGTCGCGAGGCGGAGCCAGGAGCTCACGCGGGGCTATCCGTCGAGAGCCGCGACGGACGCCTGGAGGTTCTCTCGGGCACGCGCCTCGAGGGTACCGTGGAAGTGCTCGGTCGCGAGTCGCGAACGCGCGATGGGACCGCCCCCTCGCTACACTCCACGGGTCATGAGCACACTCCTCGCGCCCGTCGCTCTCGCCGCCCTCCTCGCCTCCCCGCAGTTCGTCTCGTCGCACGCGCCGACGACGGCCTCGGCACCGGCTCCCTCGGCCTCCCAGCCGGCGCGTACCGGCGCCCCCACGGCCGGCGGCCTCACGTGGCAGCTCCCCAAGACCTGGAAGGAGCAGCCCTCCACCTCGGCCATGCGCGTGAGCACGTACTTCGCGCCCGCCGCGGCCGGAGATACCGAAGGCGCCGAGGTCGCGGTCTTCTACTTCGGCCAGGGCCAGGGCGGCTCGGTGGATTCCAACGTGCAGCGCTGGCTCGGCCAGGTCGCGCCGGAGAAGGGCAAGACCCATCCCGCCTCGAAGACCACGAAGGTCGGCGCCATCAAGGTCACGCTCGTCACCGCGGAAGGGACGTACGCGGCCGGGTCGGCCATGGGCGGCCCGTCCACCAGCAAGCCGGGCTACGTGCTCTACGGCGCGATCGCCGAGGGCCCGCAGGGACCCGTGTTCTTCAAGATGACGGGACCGAAGAAGACGATGGCCGCCGCGAAGGCCGGTCTCGACGAGCTGGTCGCGAGCCTCAAGTAGTGCCGTGATCCCGGCCTCCGTCCGCCTCGGGGCCTACCTTCTCGGACTCCTGAGTCTGAGGGGCCTCGAGGCGGTGAGCGCCGACCACGCGCCGACGACCCCGCGGCTTTCCCGCTGGGTCTCGAACCTCAGCCTCGGGGCGATGAACGGCGTGGTCATCTCCCTCGTCTGCACCACCTGCTTCCTGCTCACCACGCGGGGACTCTTTCCTTTCCGGTTCGCGCCGCTCGCGGCGCTCGAGCTGAGCCCCTGGGCCCGCCTTCTTCTCGAGGTGCTGATCCTCGATCTCCTCGCGTACCTGCTGCACTGGAGCTATCACGCCGTCCCGCTGCTCTGGCGGTTCCACCTCGTCCATCACAGCGACCTCGACCTGGACGTCTCGTCCGCGTCCCGCTTCCACCTCGGTGAGGTGGTGGTCTCGTCGGTCGTGAAGCTCGCCGTCGTGGGGCTCCTCGGCATCTCTCCGGCCGGGCTCGTGCTCTTCGAGGTCGTCATGGTCGCGTGCGCGCAGTTCCAGCACGCGAACCTCCGGCTTCCGAGCCGGGTCGATGGCGTTCTCTGGTGGACGCTGGTACCTCCGGCGATGCACCGGATCCACCACACCCCGGTGCGGGAAGACACGGACTCCAACTACGGAACGATCCTGACGTTCTGGGACCGAGCTTTCAGAACTCTGCGGCGCGGGGATCCCGCGCCGGATCCGAGCTTCGGGGTTCCGGAGCTGCGCCATCCGCTGAGCCTCCCCCGGCTGCTGGCTCTGCCGTTTCGATAGAGTTCGGCGCATGAAGATCCTCGCGGCGCTCGGGTTCGTTCTCGTGTCCTCGCTGGCTTTCGCGCAGGAACCGTCTCCGACTCCCGCGCCCGATCCCTGGGCCCTGCTGCGCCGACTCGAAGGCACCTGGCGCGGGACGGGCGCGGGCGAGCCGGGAACGTCGACCGTGGAGCGCACGTACGCGTTCGTCCTCAGGGGGAAGTTCCTCGAGGCCCGGCAGAAGTCGACGTACGCCCCACAGGAAAAGAACCCCAAGGGCGAGCTCCACGAGGATCTCGGCTACTTCAGCTGGGACAAGAAGCGGAAGCTCCTCGTCTTCCGGCAGTTCCACGTCGAAGGCTTCGTGAACCAGTACGTTGCCGAGGTTCCCGCGGCCGGCGACTCGATCGTATTCACGACCGAAGCCATCGAGAACCTGCCGGTCAACTGGCGCGCCCGCGAGACTTTGCGGTTCTCGGGCGACGAGCTCACCGAGGTGTTCGAGCTGTCGGCGCCGGGCAAGGAGTTCTCGATCTACTCCGAGACGCGGCTCAAGAGAATCAAGCCGTAGGCGCGGAGCCCGAGAGCCGCCGGCCGAGCACGAAAAGCGGATAGCCCGTCGCGAGGATCGCCATGCCCGCGAGCGCGAGGCGCGTCTCGAACACGAGGATGTGGAGCGACACCGCGAGGATGACCGCCAGATAGAGCGCCGGGAGCACGGGGTAGCCGGGGATGCGGAAGACGCCCAGGCCTCCGGCGTTCCTCCTGCGCAGCACGAAGAGCGTTGACGCGACGACCACGAGCGTCAGCGAGTCGGTGAACATCACGTAGTTCAGGAGCTTCTCGAAGGAGCCCAGGAGGAACGCGGGCACGAGCATCGTGACGCCGAAGAAGAGGAGCCCGACCTCCGAAACCTGAGTGCGCGGGTTGACGCTTCGGAAGGCCGCGGGCAGAACGCCGTCCTCGGCCATCGCGTGGAAGCTGCGCGGCATCTGGAGGATCGTGGCGTTCACGAAGCCCGCGGCCGAGAGGAAGATCGCGAGGGACACCACGGCCTCGCCCGAGGCGCCGAACGCCGCGCGCGCGAGGGCCGCCGCGACGAGCTTCGACTCCGCGATCCCTGAGACGCCGAGCGTGCGCTCGTAAGCGAAGTTGATGAGGAGGTAGAGGCCCACGACCATCGTCATGCCCGCGGCCACGGCGAGGGGCAGCTTCCGCGGCGCGTCCTTCACGTCGGCGCCCAGGTTCATCGTCATCTGGTAGCCGCCCATCGTGTAGAAAACGGGGATCACGGCGGCGGCGAGGAAACCGAGCTGCAGGGGAGAGGCCGCGGCAGCCTGAGGGCCAGCGGGAGCGGAAAAAACCAGCGCGCAGACGGCGAGCACCATGATCATCGCGATCTTGAGGAGCGACAGCAGGTTCTGCGCGCGGGCGCCCGTCTTGACCCCGAGGTAGTTGAGGACGAGCAGCACGAGCATGAGCGCGCACGCGAGCGCAAGGGACGCGGACGGGCCACGCG
>JAEUQS010000755.1 GCA_016789625.1 Acidobacteriota bacterium
GTGAGCCCCGCGGTGACCGTCACGCTCCTGACGAGCGGCAGATAGCCGCTTCGATCGGCCTCGATCTGTCGCGGTCCCGGTTCGACGTTCGTGAGCGTGAACGCCCCTTCGAGATCCGTCGTGGCCGCCGGGCCTGCGGGAATCGAGACGAGCACGCTCGACAGGCCGAAGCCCGTGCGAGCGTCAACGAGCCGGCCGGTGACCGATCCCACCGTGGCCGCGTTGACGACGACGTCTTGCGAGTGCGCGGCGCCGTAAGTTCCGGTGATCGTCACCGTGCCGCCCGCGGGAGACGGATGAGCCGTGACCTGGAAGTCGGCGCGATCGGCTCCCGCGGGAACCGGCACGGTCGCCGGCACGGTAAGGAGGGCCGGGTTCGGGTTCGCGAGCGCCACGACCGCTCCGGCGGAGGCGGGACCGCTGAGCACGACGCTCCCCGTGACGACGTCGCCCGCATTGAGAGGCGATGGAATCCCCACGGCCGTGAGCCCATGAACCATGGTGACTTCCCGCGTCGCGGTGAGCAGGGCGCCGTAGAGGGTCTCCGCACGGAGCGTGATCGTCTGGGTGACACCTGGCGGGGAACTGGAGGTCAGGTTCACCGTCACCTGGGCGCCGTTCGTGGCGTAGACCGGCGTCTGGCTGTCGATGCTCCCCGCCGACAGTGCCACCCAGGCGCGCACGATGTGGTCTCCCGGCCTCGGGAAGGTCGCCGTGGCCGTCACGGTCGTGACCTCGCCGGGGACATTCGCGCCAGGCGCGGGTGCGTCGATGACGAGTGAGCCGCCGTCTGCACCGGCAGCGCCCTCGAGATGGAAGTCGAATCTGCTGAAACCGCCCAGCGAGCTCGTGAGATCCCGCGATTGCGGGTCGTAGCCGCTTGCCGAGACGCCTACCTGATGCGCCCCTTCCAGGGCGCTGGCATATCGATACCATCCGGCCGCGTCCGTCGTGAGGATCGCCGCGCCGCCCACGGGCGGCGTGATCGTCACCGTGGCGCCCGCGAGGGGTTGACCGCTCGCGCGACGGAGCACCCGTCCCGCGAGGGCCCACTGTCCGGCCGGCACCACGGCGGGTCCCACGCCTCTCACCGCGAGCGTCCCCGCGGCTGTCAGGTTCTTCCTCAACCAGTGCTCGAGGAGCGGCTCCTCGTAGAACGGACCCGCGGGTCCCGCGACGCTACGGGCTCCCGAGGCCGGCGTGACCAGGCGGATGCGGCCCTGCGCCGCCCAGAGAATCACTTCTCCGGCAGCGGGAGCGCCGCTCATGGGCTCGATCGTCGACGCGCTCCACGTTCCCTCGCTGTCCGTCGCATCGAGAACGAAGTCCCGCTTCAAGCGCCAGGACACCCCCCCTTCGCCCACGCGGAGAGGCGTCGAGGCCTGCCTGGCGAACCCGGGCTTCGAAACCGCGACGGCGTACTTGCCGTACTCGCCCGGGGTCGCGGCCACGGAATACCGACCGTCGGCACCTGTCGTGGTCTGGTACCCCGAGACGCTCACCGCCGCGCCGGCAACTGGTGTGCCGGTCGCGTCCACGACGCGGCCCTCGAAGCCCCCGGCGCCCGAAGGCTGGAGCACACGCAGATCCATGTTCGCATTGGGAATGACCTGGCCCGGCTCCATGAGTACATCCGTGGACGTCTCCGCGTAGTAGCCCGCCTTGCGGTAGGTGAGGATCTCGACGCCGGGCACGAGGCCCGTGAACGAGAACTCGCCCTGGGCGTTCGTCGTCGTGGTGAGTCCGTGCCGCATGGCCCAGACCTCGACGCCCGCGATCGGCTGCGATCCGACGGGCGCTTCCGGATTCACCACCACGCCGCTCAGAGTCACGGACTCGGGCTCGGCCGCCAGCGTGCCGGCGTCGGTCGTCACGCCGGCCGCCACGGTGACCGCTCCGGTGACGAGTTGGTACTGCGGTGGCTCGACGGCCACGGTCGCCGGACCCGGCGCCACAGTGGCCAGAGTGAACACGCCGTCGAGATTCGTGACCGCGGAAACCCCGGCGTCCGGCTGCAGCGCGACGGTGACCCCTTCGAGCGGGAACCTCGTGCGCGCGTCCACGACCCGGCCGGTGATCGCGCCCAGGGTCGCGGCGTTGACGACGACGTCCCGCGTTCTCGCGACTCCGTAGGTCCCGGTGATCGTCACCGTGCCGCCTGCCGGGGTCGCGCGCGCCGTGACCTGGAAGTCGGATCGGTCGGCGCCAGACGGCACAGACACGTTCGCCGGAACCGTCAGAAGCGCCGGATTGGGGTTCGTCAGGACGACCACCGTTCCCGCGGAAGCCGGTCCGCTGAGGACGACGCTGCCCGTCACGATGTCGCCGGCATTCAGCGGCGACGGAATCTCGACGGCCGTGAGCGCGTGAGCCATCGTCACGTCGCGAGTCGCCGTGAGGAGGGCGCCGTAGCGCGTCTCGACGAAGACCGTGATGGTCTGCGTCACACCGCGAGGAGAATCGGAAACGAGGCTCACGGTCACCTGCGTGCCATTCGGGGCGTACGCGGGGGTCTGGCTGACCACGCTGCCTTCCGAGAGCTCGACCCACGCCCGCACGATGTGGTCGCCCGGCTTCGGGAACGTGGCAGTAGCGGTCACGGTCGTGACCTCGCCCGCGAGCGTCGTCCCGGGCGCGGGCGTGTCGACGGCGAGGGCTCCTTCGTCTGCAGCGCCCGCGCCCTCGAGCTGGAAATCGAAGCGGCTGAAGGCGCCGAGCGGGCTCGTGAGATCGCGCGACTGGGGATCGTAGCCGCTCGCGGAAACGCCGATCTGGTGCGTTCCCGCAGCGCTGCCCGAGTACCGGTACCAGCCGGTCGCGTCCGTCGTGAGGTTCAGTGGGCCGCCCATTCCGGCCGGCGGCGTGATCGTCACGGCCGCTCCCGCGATGGGCTGCCCTGTGGCCCGGCGCTGGACGCGTCCCGCGACGGCCCAGGAACCCATGGGCACGACGGGCGTGCCCGTGCCGCTCACGGCGAGCGTTCCCGTCGAGGCCAGGCTTCTGCGGAGCCAGTGCTCGAACAGCGGCTCCTCGTAGAGCGGCCCCGCCGGCCCCGCGGCGTTGCGCGTTCCCGAGGCCGGTGTCACGAGGCGGATGCGGCCCTTGGGCGCCCAGAGGATCGCCTCACCCGGCGCTGCGGCTCCACTCACCGGCTCTATGGTCGTCGCGCTCAGGGTGCCTGTGGCGCCGGTCGCCTCGAGGACGAAATCCTGTTTCAGGCGCCAGGGGGTAGCGCCCGCACCCACACGGAGCGGCGTCGACGCTTGACGCTCGAAGCCCGTCTTCGAGACCGCGATCGCGAAGACGCCGTACTCACCCGCGGCCACGGAGGCCGAGTAGCGCCCGTCGGCGCCGGTCGTCGCCGCATGGGCCCCGGAGACGCTCACCGAGGCGCCGGCGATCGGCTGCCCCTGACCGTCCACCACTCGGCCCTCGACGCTCCCGGCGCCCGAGGGCTGGAGCACCCGCAGGTCCATGTTCGCGTTTCCGACCTGCTGGCCGGGTCCGAGCAGGAGGTCCGTCGAGGTCTCGGCGTAGTAGCCGGTCCTGCGGTACGAGAGGATCTCGATGCCCGGCACGAGCCCGGTGAACGAGAACTCGCCCTGCGCGTTCGTGGTCGTCGCGATTCCGTGCCGCAGCGCCCACACTTCGACGCCGGCGAGAGGTGGGGCGCCGCCGGCCGCGTCCGGATCCACGACGACGCCGCCGACCGTCACGGGGTTGGGCTCGGCCAGGAGCGTGCCCGCGCTCGTCGT
>JAEUQS010000787.1 GCA_016789625.1 Acidobacteriota bacterium
GCTCGAGCTGCGCGTGACGGCGGGGAAAGCCACGGGCTACAGCGCGGTGGTGGACAACGTCACCGGCGACGGCTTCACCGTGCAGCCGCAGCGGATCACCCCCGGCACCTGGGCCGATCTCTCGCTCAACGGCGTGTCGCGTGGCCCCGGACGCTTCAACACGTTCTTCCGCACCGACGCGCGGCTCGTGAACCCCGACGCCTTCGCGCGCACGGTCACCGTCTCGGGCGTGTCGCTCCTGGCCGGCGGGCAGCCGTTCCCGGCGACCGCGACGATCACGGTGCCGGCGCGGGCCGTGCGGGAGGTGACCGACGTCCTCCAGACGCTGCTGCACGCGCCGGACGGCACGAACGGCGCGCTGCGCTTCGAGACCGACGGGCCGCTCCTCGTGCTGGGCCGCACCTCGAACATCCGAGCGGACGGGTCGACGTTCGGGGCGGTGCAGAAGACGTCGCCGGCCAGCGAGTTCCTGAGAATCGGGCGGCCGGGGACGTTCGTGGGGCTCATCCAGTCGAGCGCGACACCGGGGTTCCGCACGAACGTCGGGTTCCTCTCGGGACCGGCGGGCGCCGTCGTCGACCTGACGCTCAAGGACCGCGCGGGCGCGACGGTGGCGACGCGGCCGGCTGCCGTGTCGATGGGGGCCTTCGCGTTCTACCAGCCGCCCCTCTCGGATCTCTTCCCCGGCACCGCCATTCCCGAGAACGCGGCGCTCGAGATCACGCCCACCGACGGGACGGTGGACGTCTACACGTCGTTCATCGACAACGGCACGGGAGACCCCGTCATCTCGCCGTTCACCCTGCCGGCCATCATCCTGCCCCCGATCTTCACGGCGACGAGTCCGTGCCCCGCGATGCCGGGCTCGGGCGGCGGCGTCCCCGACGGCACGAACCTCTCGCGCGTGGATCTCGACACCACACGCTATCCGGACGCGCTCTGCAACGACGGCACGCCGGGGCTCTTCTACGTGCGCAAGGGCACGGGAACCGGAGCGAACCGCTGGATCCTCAACGTGACCGGCGGCGGCTCGTGCTTCACGGGCACGACCTGCGCGAACCGTTGGTGCTCGATCGACACGGGCTTCGGCGCAAACCTCATGACGAACCGCTATGCGGCGGCGCGGGGCCTCGCGGGGAACGGACTCCTCTCGCAGCGCGCTGACAACGCGTTCGGGAACTTCAACTACGTTTTCATCTACTACTGCAGCTCCGACGCCTGGATGGGCCGCGTTTCGGATCGCCCGCTCGTCGACGACACGGGCCGCGCCTACACGATTCACTTCCAGGGCGCGCGGATCCTCGAGGCCGTGCTCACCGAGCTCCGTGCCGGCGTGACGTATCGCGACGCGGCCACGGACCAGCAGATGAGCCTGCCGGATCTGGACGACGCCGAGGTCGTGCTGTTCGTCGGAGAGTCGGCCGGCTCGGCCGGGGTCCAGCGGAACGTCGACCGCGTCGGGGAGTACCTGAAGAGCCACAACCGCACGGGAAACCTCGTGTTCCGGGCCCTTCTCGACGCGGCCAACGAGCCGTCGAACGAGGCCTTCCCGCTCTACGAGAGCAGCGCGCGCTCCGGGCTGCGGGCGACCGCGGTCGTCGTGAGCGGCCGGTTCGACGAGTCGTGCATCGCGATGCACTCGGCCGACCCCTGGCGCTGCGGCGACGCGGCGCACGTGCGGGAGAACCACCTCACGACGCCGTTCTTCCTGAGGCAGGACCTCATCGATCCGAACACTCTGGACGATTTCGGAACCGAGACCTGGGCGTTCGGCACCCAGCTCTTCGAGTACGCGCAGTTCACGTGGGATCACCTCGACGCGGTCTCCCGCATCCGCTCGACCGCGGAAGAGAAGGGCGCGATGACGATGGATCCGGGGCTCTACGGCCCCCACTGTGACAAGCACACGGCCATTCGCGACAACGCCGCGTTCCTGACGGACAAGATCGCCCAGGACAATGGCCTCTTCACGTATCACGACACGTTCCGGAACTGGCTCGTCGGCGGCTCGCCGCGCGTCGTCCTGCAGCCCCGTCCCACCACGCAGCCCGCACCGAAGTCGGCCGAGTGCGGAGACTGACCGCAACAGACGGAGACACACCATGCTTCGCACCCTCGCGACTGTCCTGACCTGCCTGCTCCTCTCGCTGCCTCTCTCCGCCGCCACGTGGACGGTGCCGGGCCTGTCGAACGCGCCGGGCCGCAACAGCACGTTCTTCGTGAGCGAGCTGAAGGTGCGGAACCCGGGCACCGCCGCGGTGCCGGTGACGTTCGAGCTGCTGCCGATCGTGGGGGGCGCGGTGTCACCCGCGACGCGCACGATCGCTCCCGGAGAGACGCTCGTCCTCCCGAACGCGCTGCAGGAGCGGTGGGGCGCGGGGGATCGCGCGGGGGCGATCCGCCTCACGTCGGCCGAGCACCTGTACATCTCGGCACGCACGTACAACAACGCGGACCCCGCCGGGACGTTCGGGCTCGGGGTCGAGGCCGTGCCCGAAGAGAGGCTGCTTTCGGCCGGGCAAACCGGGCACGTGGGCTGGATCGCCGAGTCGCCGGACGGCTCGCGGGGCTTCCGCACGAACGTCGGAATCGTGCTGCCCGCGGCGGGAGCGGCTGTGGATGCGATCGTCTATGGCGCCGACGGGCTCGAGAAGGGCCGCCGCACGTTCTCGGGCGGGCCGCTCGCGACGCAGGTGGGGATCCGCGACATCGCGGCGGGGGACCTCGCCGTGGCGCGGCTCGAGCTGCGCGTGACGGTGGGGAAGGCCACGGGCTACAGCGCCGTCGTCGACAACGTCACGGGCGACGGCTTCACCGTGCAGCCGCAGCGGATCACGCCCGGCACCTGGGCGGATCTCTCGCTCAACGGCGTGTCGCGCGGCCCGGGACGCTTCAACACGTTCTTTCGCACGGACGCGCGGCTCGTGAACCCCGATGCGGTGCCCCGCACGGTGACGGTGTCGGGCGTCTCGCTCCTGGCCGGCGGACAGCCCTTCCCGGCGACCGCGACGATCACGGTCCCGGCGCGAGCCGTGCGGGAGGTGACCGACGTCCTCCAGACGCTGCTGC
>JAEUQS010000802.1 GCA_016789625.1 Acidobacteriota bacterium
CAACGCGACGTACGACCTCACGCTGCCCGACGGCGTCACGCTGAACGACTTCGACACGTTCACGGTGTGGTGCTTCGAGTTCAACGTGGTGATCGCCGAGGGGCGATTCCAGAAGCCGTGACCTTTCGCCTTCCGCTGGCCCTCGCGCTCCTGGCCGGATCTCTGCCCGTCCTGGCGGAAGGCTGGGCGCGCGGCGAGGGGGGCTTCTACGCGAACGTCTCCTACGCGCGCATCTCCTCGAGCACGTTCTACGGCGTGCACGGTGAGGAGGTGCCTTTTCCCGGCCGGAGCAGCCTCGAGCAGCGGGCGACTCTGTACCTCGAGTACGGCCTCTCGGATTCCATCACCGTCGTCGCGTCGATTCCCTGGAAGAGCCTCACGGCGAACGGGTTCTCGACCTCGTCGACGACTGCGGGCCTCGCCGACGCGGACCTCCGTCTGCGGCACACGTGGCGGCTCGGCAGCTCACTGTTCTTGGGCCTCGAGGCCGGCGCGACGATTCCCCTGGGCTACCGCGTGCACGTCTTCCCCGCGCTCGGCACGCATCAGACCGACGTCAACGTCGACGCGGGCCTCGCGGGGGCCCTCCCGTTCCTGCCCGGCGGCTTCTTCAGCGCCGATGTGGGCTACCGCCATCGCGGCGGCGAGGTGCAGAACGAGATTCCGTTCGCGTTCAAGGTGGGGGCGTTCCCGCTCCGGAACGCCGGGCTCTTCGTGGGCGTCGACGGCTGGAAGAGCACGAGCGACTTCGAGGGCGTGGACCCGAGCTTCGGCTTCTTCGGGGCCGATTCCGAGCGGCTCTCGGGCCAGCTCGAGGGCTACGTGAAGCTCACGGAGCGCTGGCACGTCAACGGGAAGCTCCGGCGGATCCTCTCGGGAAAGAACACCGTGGGCGGCACCGAGTACTCGGTTGGCGTCGCGTTCCAGAAGTAGAGCGTCTTCTGACAACATCGCCGGCATGAGCGGAAGCGACGAGCTCGACCTGCCGGCCTACCTCGAACGCATCGGGCTGGCTGAGGCCCCGCCGCCGACGGCCGAGGGCCTCGCGCGTCTCCACCTGGCGCACGCCACCACGATCCCGTTCGAGAACCTCGACATCCAGCTCGGGAAGCCCATCCGGCTCGACCTCGCGAGCCTGCAGACGAAGCTCGTGGCGGGGCGTCGCGGCGGCTACTGCTTCGAGCAGAACGGCCTTCTCCTGGCCGTGCTGCGCGCGCTGGGCTTCGAGGTCCTCCCGCTGGCCGCCCGTGTGCGGCTCGGCGCGACGCAGCAGACGCCGCGCACGCACATGTGTCTTCGGGTGACTGCGGAGGGGCGGAGCTTTCTGTGCGACGTGGGGTTCGGGGGCGGGGGAATGCTGCTGCCGCTGCCGTGGGAGGTGGACGCGATCCACGAACAGTTCGCCTGGAGATACCGGCTCGTACAGAGGGGGCCACTGTTCACGCTCCAGGGATTCACAGACGGCGCGTTCCAGGACTTCTACACGTTCGACGAGACCCCGCAGGAGCCCGTGGACTACGTTCTCGCGAGCCACTACACGTCGACGTACCCGGAGTCCCGCTTCGTCACCACGCTCACGGCTCAGCGCCCGGGAGTCGAGCTGCGGCGCATCCTGCGGAACCTCACGTATTCGGAGAATCGCGCGGGGGTTCTCACGGAGCGCATCCTGTCCGGTCCCGACGAGCTCCTCGAGGTGCTGGCGAGGGAGTTCGATCTGCCGTTTCCGGAGGGCACCCGCTTCCGGGCCGTTCCCTGAGCCGTCCCGGGCCGATCATTGCAATTCGAAGGAAATCGTTCGAGAATCGGACCGGAGGGTCCATGTCGAGGTCCTACACGACGCGAGCGCTGCTGGCGCTGTCCCTGCTCGTACTGTTCTACGTGGTCGCGATGTCGATCGCGACCGGCCTCATCCTGCTGCCGTATCTGGAATGGAAGTTCCTCCATCGGCTGCATTTCCAGATCGCGATCTTCGGCGTCGTCGGCGGCGGTCTCATCCTGGTGAGCCTCGTACCGCGTTTCGAGAAATGGGAAGACCCCGGGCCCCGCATGACCAAGTCGATGCAGCCGCGCCTCTTCGCCGTCATCGAGGACGTCGCCTCGAAAATGGGAATGGAGATGCCGCGCGAGGTGTATCTCGTTCCCGAGGTGAACGCCTTCGTCGCGCAGAAGGGCGGGCTCCTCGGCTTCGGAGGCCGGCGGGTGATGGGTATCGGAGTTCCCCTTCTCGCCATCCAGACGGTCTCCCAGCTCAGAAGCGTCCTCGCGCACGAGATGGGCCACTTCGCGGGGGGCGACACGAAGCTGTCGGGGCTGATCTACTCGACGCGCAGCGCCATGCTGCGCACGCTGAAGAGCCTGCACGGAAGCGGCTTCGCCGGACACGCGCTCCTCAACAAGCCGTTCGAGTGGATGTTCGCGGGGTACATGCGACTGACACAGTCCATCGCGCGGCAGCAGGAGCTCGTCGCGGACGAGTGGTCGGTGCGCATCGCCGGACACGAGGCGCACGAAGGCGCACTGAGGGAGATCGGGGTCTCGGCGGCGAGCTTCGACATCTTTCTGGGCCAGGAGCTCGAGCCGCTCTTCGGAGCGGGAGTGCAGCCCGACAACGTCTTCGAGGGCTTTCGGCGCTATCGCACGAGCTCCGGCTGGATCCAGACCCGGCCGATGGTGGAAAAGGCGCTTCTCGCGGAGGCGCACGATCCCTGGGATTCCCATCCTCCGCTCGCCGAGCGCATCGCCTCGGCGAAGCGGATTCCGCACACCCGCGTCGAAGGGGACCCGTCGCCGGCCTACGCGCTCCTGTCACGGCCCGAGAGGGTCGAGGCGGAGTTCTCCCGGGCGTTCCGCAAGGAGGGCCTGCCCGTCGTGACCTGGGACAGGACGGGCGAGGCCTGGGCGAAGCTGTGGCGCGCCTCGGCCGTGCGAGCGCAGGCGCGCTGTGGCGCCGCGCTCACGGCGGCAGCGATTCCGGAGGTCACGGCTTCTCCCGAGAGTCGCCGTTCCTTTCTCTCGCGCGTGGAGCCGCGTCTCGCGGGCTACGCGGCGGACGACCGCATGGCCGTCGAGCGCTCGGTGCTGAGCGAGAGCCTGCGGAGCCTGCTCGCGGGACATCTGGAAGCGGCCGGCTTCGGCTACCGGAGCCTTCCGGGAGAGCCGCTGCTCCTCGAGCGAGCCGGCGACGTCGTCGATCCCGCGAAGGAGATCGAGGCGCTGCTCGACGAAGCCACGAGCGCCGACGCGTTCCTCGCGAAGCTCGCGGCGTGGGGCATACCTCCCGAGGCCACCCTGCCCATGGATTCCGACGAGCGGAAGAAGTCTCTGGCGCCCGCGGCCGCGGTCCGCGTCGCGCAGGGGAAGAAGGGGGCCCTCGAGGTCTCGTTCCCGCTGAACGAGGCCTCGTTTCCCCACTGTTGCGCCCTCTGCCGCGGAGACGTCGCGAACGTCGTGGCCGTCAGCTTCCAGGCGAAGGATTCCGGGGTCACGCTGGGGGTCCCCGTGTGCCGTGAGCACGAAGCCAAGGCACACACGGCGTTCACGCTCGTCTCCGCCGATCCGAAGAACGACCTCGTGACGATCTCTGTCTCCAACAAAGCCTACGCAGAGCTCTTCGCGAAGGTGAACGCCTGATCTTCAGCGGGATCGATGGCAGCTCCCGCAGGATCCCTTGCCCACGACGAGGAGCGCCGGGTCGTCCTTCGGGTCCGCGTTGGCGAAGAGGGTGGCCCGCTCCTCGAGGTTTGCGAGACGTTCCTCGACGGCGGCCTTGTAAGGCCATTCCGAGTAGCCGGGGATCGTCTTCACGGACGCGAGGATCGCGCGGGCCTTCTGGGTGTTGCCGGCCTTCAGCTCGTAGTCGGCGCGGAACGTCTCGAAGGACTCCATGTTGTGGGCCCAGCGCGGCTGGTTCTGACAGGACGGGTTGGTCTTGTCGCAGCCATCGGCCGCGTTGATGGCCGCGAGGCCCTGCTGGAACCGCTCGCTGCCCCGCGGCGCGGGAAACGCCAGCATCGCGACCGAGAACGAGTGGAACGCGGGGTCTTTGCGGAAGGCCTCGAGGAGCTCGCCCATCACCTGACCCTGCGCCGCATGGTCGCGCTCGATTCCGGCGAGCGCGAGCCGCACGGGGACGAGCCAGCTCGGAATGCGTCCGTCGGTGGGCAGGAGTTTCGCGGCTCGCGCGAGAAAGCGCTCGGACAGCATGAGGTGATCGAGCCCGGCGAGGGAAGACTGGTTCTCGGTGGCCTGCCACAGGTGGGCGAGCCCGAGGAGCAGGTTCGTGCGGCCGTGCGACGGCGCGGCCGTGTAGGCGCCTGTGAGGGTGCCGATCGCGTCGGATGGCGCGGGCGTGCCCTCTCCGAAAGCTGAGAAGAAGACCTTCTCGGCCTGCGCCACGACGGGCGGCAGGGGAGCGGACGCTGCGGGCGCCTCTCCGTTGAGCTTCGGAGCGGCGAGCAGCCAGAGCGACGTGCCGAGGGCGATGAGGCGGGCGGAGCGGGCGGCGGCGGTTTGCATGATGTCCTCCGGTCGCCAATGTGGTCCGGCGGGAGGCCGTCC
>JAEUQS010000721.1 GCA_016789625.1 Acidobacteriota bacterium
GAAGCCCACGGCCGTGCAGACGCTCTCGGCCATCATCCAGGACGAGCCGGAGCCCATCCAGAAGCTCTCCCCGAAAACGCCGCTCCCGTTCGTGTGGCTCGTGGAGCGCTGCCTCGCGAAAGACCCCGAGGAGCGCTACGCCGCGACACGCGACCTCGCCCGGGACCTCCGCAACCTGCGCGACTACCTGAGCGTCGCGGGCGACAACCTCGAGGGCTCCGGGCCGGTCTCGCCGATGACGCCCATCGAGACCCGTTCGATTCCCGCGGCCGAGGGCGCGCCCCAGGAGGCCGCTCCCCGCGCGCCCCGGCGGCCGGCCTCGCGCGCGAACCCCACGCTTCCCGTCGGCGGGGCCACCACGGTGCTTCCCTCCGAGCCCGGGCAGCCTCGCGCCACGACTCCCACGGCGACACCTTCCGCGCCAAGCGCTCATGCGGTCAGCGCTCCCCGCCCCTCGAAGGCGTCGCGAGCGGGCACGATCGCGGGCTTCGTCCTCGGGGGCATCGCGCTCCTCGCGGGCGGGGCCTACGGCGGGTATCTCCTCTCGCAGCAGAAGACCGAGGCCCCTTCCGGCCAATGGACCGGGGAGCTCCTCCTCGGCGGCGCGTCGCGCGCGTTCGCGCCCACGATCTCGCCCGACGGCAAGACTCTGGCGTTCGTGACGCTCGTCGACGGCGTCGCGCAGGTCGCGGTGATGACTCCGGGCTCCGGCGACTGGGACGTCCGCACGAAGCAGCGGTCCCTCGGCTCGGTCGGAAAGCTCGAGTGGTCTCCCGACGGCTCTCGAATCTTCTTCGATCGGGTCACGGACGTTCCCCGCGGGATCTTCTCGATTCCCGCGGTCGGCGGCGAGACCGAGCGCGTCGTCCTCGAGGAGGCCCAGAGTCCCGTACCGCTCCCGGACGGCAGCCTGCTCGTCGTGCGCGTGGACGCGGGCCGCAACTACCAGATCGCCCGGTTCCGGCCCGATACCGGCAAGACCGAGCCCGTGGGCCCTTCGATCGTGCGGGAGACGCCGATCTTCATCGTGCGCGCGTTCAACGACGGCAAGGAGGCCGTGTTCTTCGGCCGCCTCGCCGAGGGCGACACGGCTCCCCAGCGCCGCGCGTTCATCCTGGATCTCGCGACCGGCAAGGCGAAGCCGTTCGCGCCCGACCTCCACATCAACCCGCCGTTCGCGCTCACGCCCTCGGGCCTCGTGATCGCCGACGTCGTGACGGGCGACCTCCACCAGCTCGTCTCCATCTCCCGCACGGGCGACTCCGTGACGCGCCTCCTGCCGCTCGCCGCCAAGCCGCGCTCGCTCAGCGCGGGCCAGGACGGCAGCCTGTACGTGGGCCTCATCGACGATCCCGTGGACCTTCTGCGCTTCCCTCTCGAGGGCGGCGCCCCGGAAGTTCTCGCGGCCGCGCCGCGAAACATCTTCATGCACCCCGTGCGCTTCGCCGACGGGCGCTCGCTGCTCCCCACGTTCATCGCGGGCAAGCGGCGACTGCTGGTGGGCGCCCCGGGCCAGCCGCTCAAGCCGTTCATCGAGACGGGCGACCAGACGGCCCCGCCCGTGGCCCCCGTGGGAGCGGACACCATCGCGTACGTGGCGGGCGGGACGGGCGGCTCGCCGCCGGTGATCGCGCTCGCCTCCGTGCGCGACGGCCGGCTCGTGAAGCGCCTCGACCAGACCGCGAAGGCCGTGCCCTCGGCCATGGCCGCGACGCCCGACGGCCGCACGCTCTACTACGTCGACGGCGGGTTCGTCAGCTCGGTGAACGTGGAGTCCGGCGTCGTCACGAAGGTGCGGCCGGGCAACGGCATCGCGATCGACCCGCGCACGTTCGACCTCGTGGTGCAGATGAACGAGAAGGACGGCGTGAAGCTCGTGCGCGTGGGCGCCGGCGGAGAGACGCCCGTCCCGTTCACGAGCACCACGGTGCGGATCTCGTCGGAGCCTCTCTCCCCCGGCGCCTTCCTGCCCGACGGCCGCCTCGTCGTCACGGTCACGTCGGCCGACTCCTGGTTCGTGGGCCCCGCGATCCTGAACCCCGAGACGGGCGAGGTCCTCCCCATCGCGGTGCGGTTCGACGGCGACGTCACCGCCACCACGTGGAGCGGTGACGCGCTTCTCGCGATGGGCGTCGGGATCCGCAGCGAGCTCTGGAGGTTCCGCCTGCCGGTCAGCTCCGAAAAAGCCGTCAGCGCGCCGTGAGCGCGAGCACGGCGTCGAGCTCCTTCGGGGCTTTCTCGGAGAGCACGCGCGGACCGGTTTGGGTCACGAGGACGTCGTCCTCGATGCGCACGCCGATGCCCAGCCACTCCTTCGGCACGCCCTTCTCGTCCTCGCGAAAGTAGAGCCCGGGCTCGACCGTCAGCACCATGCCGGGCTCGAGGAGACGGGGCTCGCCCTTCTCGTCGTTGTAGCGGCCCCGATCGTGCACGTCGAGACCCAGCCAGTGCGACGTCCGATGCAGGAGGAATTTCTTGTCGCTCGTGCCCGCGAGAATCTTCGCGCGGCGGCCCTTGAGGAGCCCGAGGTCGAGGAGGCCGTCGACCATCGTTTCGCGGGCGACGTCGTGCGCGTCGATGTAGCGGTTCCCCACGACGGCCTTCGCGATCGCGGCCTTCTGCGCCGCGAGCACGATCTCGTAGACCCGCTTCTGCTCCTTCGTGAAGCGGCCCGACGCGGGAAACGTGCGCGTGATGTCCGACGCGTAGCCGTGGAGCTCGCAGCCCGCGTCCACGAGCACGAGGTCGTCCGCTTCGATGCGGCGGCGGTTCTCGACGTAATGGAGGATGGTGGCGTTCGCGCCGGAGGCGACGATCGACGCGTACGCGGGCCCGCTCGCTCCGGCCGCGCGGAACGTGCGCTCGAGGAGACCCTCGATCTCGTACTCGTGCCGGCCGGGACGCGCGGCCTTCATGGCCTCCCGATGCCCTTGCGCCGCGATGTCGGCCGAGCGCTGCATCACGGCGACCTCTTCGGGCTCCTTGAAGAGCCGGAGCTCGTGCAGCACGTGGAGCGGGTCCTTCTGGAGCGACGGCCCGGGACGCGGATCCCGCGCCTCGCGACGGAAGCGTGAGAGGACCGTCGAGACCACGCGGTCCGACGCTTCGGAGAGACCCCACGCGTGGTGGAGCACGACGTGCCCGCGCACGAGCTCGGGGAGCCGCTCGGCCAGCTCGGAGATCGGATGGGCCTTCCACGCGCCGTGCGTGTCGACCGCGCCCTTCACGCCCGCGCGGCGGCCGTCCCAGGTTTCGCGCTCTCGGTCACGGGGCCGCACGAACAGCGAGTAGCGCCGCTTCTCCGCGTCGAACACGCCGACGGCCTCGGGCTCGGCGAAGCCCGTGAGATAGAAGAGATCGGGGTCGGGCCGGTAGCGGTAGTGGGTGTCGTGCCCGTAGAGGGCTTCGGGCGCCGCGAAGAGCAGCGCGACTCCCTCGCCGAGCCCGTCGTAGAAGCGTTCCCGGCGGCGCGCGAAGACGTCTTTCGTGATCATCGCGGGGAAGTTTAGTGCGTGCCGGTAGGATGAGCGCGTGAACGATCGCTCCCGGCCCGCCCCGCGCTCTGCGCCTTCCCGTCGCCCCAGGAAGGAACCTGCGGCACCCGCGGCACCCCCCGCACCTGCTGCGGCTCCGACCACGTTTCCCCGAAGGCGCCCCGCGCCACCCGTGAAGAAGCAGCCGCTGCTTGCGAATCCCGGCGACGTGCGGATCGTAAAGAAGCTCGCGGGCGTCTATCCCGAGACCTCGGCATCCCGGCTCAAGCGCGCCGTGGTGGAGGGTCAGGTCACCGTGAACGGGCGCCGCGTGGACGATCCGGGCGCGTTCGTGAACGAGAAGGACACCGTCGCGTGGGACGAGAACGCGCGCGTCCAGCGGCGCATCGAGTCGTCTCTCACGGTGCTCTTCGAGGACGACGACCTCGTCGTCGTGGTGAAGCCCGCGGGCCTCCTCACGCATCCCACGGAGGCAAAGGAGAAAGACACGCTGCAGTCGCGCGTGTCGGCCTACATCGCCCACAAGAAGAAATCGCGCGGCTACGTGTCGGTGGTCCACCGGCTCGACAAGGACACCTCCGGGGCTCTCTCGTTCGCGCTCTCGAAGCGGGGCATGGTGCTCCTCCAGGCCCAGCTCCGCGCGCACACGCTCGACCGGCGGTACCTCGCCGTCGTGGAAGGCGCGATGAAGGGCGAATCCGGAACCTACAACCGCGATCTCGTGGAAGACCGCGGCGACCTCAGGCGGGGCGTCGCGAAGGCGGGCGAGAAGGGCCTCTCGGCCGTGACGCGCTGGAAGGTCGTGGAGCGGTTCGGCACGCTCGCGACGCTCGTGGAGGCCCGGCTCGAAACGGGCCGCACGCACCAGGTGCGGCTCCACTTCAACCATGCGGGGCACCCGCTCGTGGGCGAGAAGGTCTACCGGGATCCGAAGAAGCCGCCCTTCCCCATCGACTGCCCGCGCCAGGCGCTCCACGCCGGCCTGCTGGGCTGGGTGGGCCACGACGGCGTGGCCCGCAAGGTGGAGGTGCCGCTCCCGGCCGACTTCGAGAAGCTCCTGTACGAGCTCCGGCGGCGCACGGCCAAGCGTTAGGCCGGAAGAGGGATCCTCTCTCCGGCCCGCCTTTCCGCTTCCTCTACTCGAGGACGATGACGACGACGCGCCGGTTCTTCGCGCGGCCAGCCGAGGTCTTGTTGCTCTCGACGGGGACGGTGTCGCCGTACGAGATCGTCGACATGCGTGAGAGCGGCAGCTTGTGCTCGCGGGCGAGGTAGCGCCGCACCGCTTCGGCCCGCTGCTGCCCGAGCTGGTCGTTCACGTCCGCGCCGCCGGTGTCGTCGGTGTGCCCCTGGATCTCGATCCAGACGCCCTTCTCGAGCGACTTGATCTTGACCGCGAACTCGTCGAGCGCGGCCTTGGCTTCCTTCGTCAGCTCGTAGGAGGCGACCTTGAAGCGGACCTTGTCCTCGGCGAAGGCCTGAGCGAGAACGATCTTCCCCTTGGCGAGCACTCCGGCGTCCTGCGCGCGCTTGAGGGCGTCCTGAGCCGTCTGGCCGATCTGCTCGATCTGCCTGGCCTGGTCGTCCACCTTGGCCTCGGTGACCGTCTGCTTCTGCTGCAGCTCCTCGACCTGGGTCTCCACGGACTCGATCTTCTTGTCGGTCTTGGACTGCGACTCCGCGATGCGCTTGTCGACGTCCGAGGTCGTTGCACAGCCCGAGAGCGCCATCGCGAGAGCCACGAGGAGAGCGTTCTTCTTCATCTGTTCTTCCCCTTCTTCTTTCGGATCCCCCCAGCCGTGCGGTCCTGGAGGGGCGGTTCGGACCCTCGGTAGCCCGCACGGATCTTCACCGTGCGGAAGGAGCGATCGATGCGGACCGAGA
>JAEUQS010000838.1 GCA_016789625.1 Acidobacteriota bacterium
GCATCCTCGACCTCGAGCTTGACGCCGAGCGCGGCGACCTTGCCGCCGTCCACGAGGACATCGCCCGTCCAGTCGTCCGTGGCCGTGACCACGCGACCGCCGGTGATGAGGATCTTCTCCATGAGACCTCCCGCGCCGAAAATTGAAACGAGCGCTGATCTTCGCTCCGTTCGGGCCCGAGGGCGAGGGGGTGGGAAAAGAAACCTCATTGATCCAGGCCCCCCCGGCGCCCCGTAGACGGTTCGAAATCGGAACCTGGAGAGCGCCATGCTGAACGTGATCGTCACCGAAACGAAAGACATCGAGCCCGTCGTCTACGACTGGGGCGCCGTGAAATGGGTCGCCAACAACGACGTGGCGCCCGGCTGCGAGCAGAGCTTCGGGCTCGTGAACATCCTGCCGGGGAAGACCAACCCCGAGCACTGGCACACGGCCGCCGAGGAGCTCGTCTACATGCTCCAGGGCACCTGCGAGATCCGCACGGGTGACACGAAGCTCACGCTCTCGCCCGGGCAGACGCTGTTCATCCCGAGCGGCGTGAACCACGAGCTCACGAACAACGGCTGGGAGCCCGTGGTCTACGTGTGCTCCTTCTCGGCCAGCAGCCGCGGCACGCTGTTCGAGGATCCGTCCGGCCCGGGCGCCAAGCCGGTGGCCGGGGGCCGCGCGGACTGGTGAGTCCTTCTTCGTGAAGGACGACTTCGACCTCGTCGTGGTGGGCTCCGGGCCCGCCGGCGAGAAGGCGGCGGCCCAGGCGGCCTACTTCGGCAAGAGCGTCGCCGTGGTGGAGGCCCGGAGCGACCCGGGCGGCATCGCCGTCTCGAGCGCCGGCATCCCCACGAAGGCCCTGCGCGAGAGCGCCATCTACCTGAGCGGGCTCGGCCAGAGCCCGGCGGACCTCTCCGAGAAGGGCTCGATCCTCGCGCGGCTCATGGCGCGCAAGGACGAGGCCGTCTCCGTGATGACGCACGCCGTCCGCCGCAACCTCACCCGGCACCGCGTGGAGCTCGTCCATGGCCGCGCGAAGCTGCTGCCGGGGCGACGGGTCGAGGTGACCCTGGCGGAGGGCGGCACGCGGGTTCTCACGGCGAAAGCGGTCCTGCTCGCGACCGGCGGCCGGGCGGTTCGTCCCTCGTGGCTGCCCGCAAACGACCGAGCGGTTCGCGATTCCGAGAGCATCCTCCGGATCGACCGGCTGCCCGCGAGCCTCCTCGTGATCGGCGAGGGTGCCGTGGGCTGCGAGTACGCGTCGATCTTCGGGGCGCTCGGCGTGAAGACGACGCTCCTCTCGCGCTCCCCGCGCCTCATGCCGGCGGCCGACGCCGAGTGCTCGCGGGCGCTGGCCGAATCGTTCAACGGAATCGGGATCCGTGTGCTGCCGAAGTCCGAGGTGCTGGGGCTCGAACGGCACGGCGACCTCCTTCGCGCGACGCTCGCGAGCGGCAGGACGGCCGAGGGCGAGCTCGCGCTGGTGGCGATGGGCCGCACGGCAGCCACCGACGGGCTGGGGCTCGAGGAGGCGGGCGTCGCGCTCCGGGACGACGGGCATGTGCTCGTGAGCGAGCGCTACGAGACGACGGCTCCGGGCGTTTACGCGGCGGGCGACCTCATCGGGCCGCCGGGACTCGCGGCCGCGGCGATGGAAGAGGGCCGTGTCGCCGTTTGCCACGCGCTCGAGCTGGGCTTCAAGACGCGGGTCGACGCGCTCTGCCCCATGTACGTGTTCTCGATTCCGGAGCTGGCCTCGGTGGGACTCACCGAAGAGGCCGCCCGCGAGCGCGGCCGCGACGTGGAGACGGGGCGGACGTCGTTCGCGGCGAACGCCAAGGCCCGTGTGTCGGGCTTCGCCGACGGCATCCTGAAGCTCGTGTTCGACAGGCAGGACGAGCGGCTGCTCGGCGTCCACATCGTGGGCGAGCAGGCCAGCGAGCTGATCCACCTCGGGCAGCTCGTGCTCCACGAGGGCGGAAATCTCCGTCGCTTCATCGACATGACGTTCGCGGTGCCCACGCGGAGCGAGGCCTACAAGTACGCGGCGTACGACGGCCTGATGCGCCTCGCGCGGCGGCGCTCCACCCCGGCAGAGGGCGCGGTCGCCCTTCGGGCCTGAGCGGCGGCGCTATCTCTTCGCCACGAGCTTCGCGCCCCGCGGAGCGAGGTCGCCGAGCGCTTCACGAACGGTCCGGGCCGAGACGCCCGGCACGAGCGCGCCCCGGGCGGCGTCCTCCTCGATACCCCGGTGAACGACGAGGGCCGAGTCGACCGGCTGTCCCTTCTTCGCGAACGCGTCCGCGAGCCTGAGGAGCGACGCCGCGTGCGCCGGCTGCGGCGTGCGCGTGGCTTTGGCCTCCACGAGGCTCACCCTTCCATTCCCCTGCGGCACCACGAAGTCCACCTCGAGCCCCTGCTGATCGCGAAACGTGTAGATCTCCCGCCGGCGGCCGAGGCCCGCCTGGACCTTCAGGATCTCGGCCGCGAGAAACCCCTCGAAGAGCGGACCCAGGAACGGCGAACGGGAGAGCTCGGCTTCGCTCTCGATTCCGAGCAGGTGACACGCGAGCCCCGAGTCGGCAAGAAAGAGCTTTGGGGATTTCACGAGCCGCTTCCCCACGTTCTCGAAGTACTGGGGCACGACAAGGATCTGGCCGGTCACCTCGAGCGCTGAAAGCCATTCGGAGATCGTCGGCACCGAGACACCCAGGGGCCCTGCGAGGTCCGAGCGGTTCAGCATCTGGCCCGTGCGGCTCGCCACGAGAGCCATGAATCGCCTGAAGCTCGAGAGGTCCTTGATCGCCGTGACCGCCCGTACGTCCCTTTCGAGATAAGTCTGCACGTACGAGGAGAACCAGAGTGACGCCGTGCGGGGTTGCGCGACGACCTCGGGAAATCCACCGCGGAGGAGCGAGACCTTGGAGCTCTCCAGCACCGAGAGCGGTCCGAGGGCGAGGAGCGCGGCACGCCCCGCCATCGACTCCGTCACGCCGCGCATGAGCCCGGCTTCCTGAGAACCGGTGATGAGCCACTGACCTCTCCGGCCGGGAGCCGCGTCGATGCGCGCTCTGACGTGAGCGAGGAGCTCGGGCACGTTCTGGATCTCGTCGAGGATCGCGGGCGTCTTCAGGGAGTCGAGAAACGTCCGCGGATCGGATGCGAGCCGAGCGACGACCTCCGGATCCTCGAGAAGGACGTAGGACGCCTTGGGGAAGAGGCGCCTCAGGAGCGTGGTCTTTCCGGTTCGCCGAGGCCCGGTGAGGACGACCGCAGGGAAGGACCGGGCCGCTCTGGAGACCTCACCCGCAAGGAGCCTCGCGACGAACCGCATTTGAGAATCTTAAAGTGTCACTTTAAATTTCTCAAACCAGACTCAGGACGCGCGCTTCGAGGTGACGCCTCTCGGCCGGGTTCTTCACGAGCGCCAGAGCCTCATCGTAGGCCGCTCGCGCGGCCGCGAGGTCTCCGGCCTTCCGGAGCAGCTCGGCCCTCGCGGCGGGGAGCAGGTGATAGCGCGCGAGCGCGCCGTCCTTCTCGAGCGCGTCGAGCCACGCGAGCCCGCGCTCGGGCCCCTCGGCCATCGCGAGCGCCACCGCGGCGTTCAGCTCGACGACGGGCGCGGGACGCAGCTCGAGGAGCCGGCGATAGAGCGCGGCGATCTGCTTCCAGTCCGTCTCGCCGGCAGTGGGCGCGTTCGCGTGGAGCGACGCGATCGCCGCCTGGACGACGTAAGGCCCGCGTCCTCCCCCGGCGATCGCCGCGTCGAGAAGCCCCGTCGCCTCGGCGATCTCCGCGCGGTCCCAGCGCGAGCGGTTCTGCGCGTCGAGCGGCACGAGACGGCCTTCGTCGTCGAGCCGCGTCGCCCTGCGCGCGTGGGGGAACAGCATGAGCGCGAGCAGCCCCTTGACTTCGGGCTCCCCGGGGACGAGCTCTTCGAGAACGCGTCCCAGCCGGATCGCCTCCTCGGCCACCGCGACGCGCACGAGCGCCGTGCCCTCCGTGGCCGTGTAGCCCTCGTTGTAGATGAGGTACACGACCTCGAGCACGGCCTCGAGCCTTTCGGGCAGCGCCTCGCGGGGCGGGATCTCGTAGGGGATCCCCGCCGCCTCGATCTTCTTCTTCGCCCGCACGATGCGCTGCGCCGTCGTGGCCTCGGGCTCGAGGAACGCGCGCGCGATCTCGCGGGTCGTGAGGCCCGAGAGCGTGCGCAGCGTGAGCGCCACCTGCGCCTCGCGGTTGAGCGCCGGATGGCAGCACGTGAACACGAGGCGCAGCCGCTCGTCGCCGACACCGGAGCGGACCTCGGGATCCTCCCCTTCATCCTCGTTCGAGGGCGCCGCGAGCGTGGCCTCGAGCCGTTCATCGATGGCGTCGTCCCTTCCGCGCCGACGGCGGATGCGGTCCAGTGCGGCCCTTCGCGCCACGAGCGTGAGCCAGGCCCCGGGCCGGTCGGG